>NZ_RZTF01000042.1:15758-28076 GCF_004023175.1 Mesorhizobium sp. M7A.F.Ca.MR.362.00.0.0 | reverse complement strand
CAAGCCGGCACGTTGCGGGCTTTCGTCCGCTACGTTGGGCGCGCTCAGCTCGATGACTGCAAACGTTCCGTGTCTGGACTTGGATGCAGACTGCAAACAAACCTCCCGCGAGAATCATCACGAGAGTGTTGCGGCCTTCACCGGATCGCGAAACATGGGGTCAGGTTGGCGCTTACGCCGAACTCGCGGATCGGAACAACGCTCCGCTTCGCGGTCCCGCCTATGCCGCCATCTTCAGCCTGCTGTTCGGGCTTGGTCTGCGCGTCGGCGAGGTTGCGCGCCTGCGCTGGCGGGATGTCGATCGCAATCGTGATGTCCTCACCATTCGCGAGACGAAGTTTTCAAGTCGAGGCTCATTCCCATGGGACCGCAACTGGCACAGCGACTTTATGCGTTCATGGCGCTGCGATCGCGGCACCTGGTTTCGGTTGCGGCCGACACACCGCTGTTTTCTTTCATGAAAGGTCGGCCTGTGAACCCGGGCATGATCAGCATCATCTTCCGCTCGCTGTCCGATCAGCTGGACATCGCGATCCCGCCAGGAGGAACGCCGGCTCACGTGCATGATCTACGGCACAACTCCGAGTGCCGGATTATTCCGAGTGACGGCCGGGAGGCCAAAGAGTGCGGGCGATCTGTGGCTGTTGAGTCGGCATAATCAGAGGCTCTTCAGGAATGCAAGGAGATGGTCGTGGCTTGTAGCGGCCCAACCGGATGTCGGACGCGTCGTCTTCGCCAGAGCTTGCTCCTTGAGCTTCATGTCGGCCTAAAGATAGATGGGGGTGGTTTCGACCGACTCGTGGCCCAGCCACAGAGCAATGACCGAGCGGTCGACGCCGTGCTGGAGCAGGTCCATTGCCAGGGTATGCCTCAGCACATGCGGCGTTACGTGCTTGCTGGCCAGCGATGGGCAGTGGCGACGTGCGACGGCGAGGTGCTTGTTCAGCAGGTATTGAAGTGCGTCGTGACTCAATGACGTGCCGCTTATCGTCGGGAAGGCAGGATCGGCGCTCCGCCCGCGTCGCTCGGCAAGCCAGGCACGCAGCACCGTGACCGCAGTTGTTATCCGACAATTGGAATAGAACCATTTCGCCGGCTCTCCGGCTCTCCTGTGAAATGTTGTTACTACACCCGACATCGTTGGCCCGGAAACTCCACCTTCCGGCGGTCCAAAGAATGGCATCGGAGCAATATTCCCGGAATTTCCGGCCCGCGCTGATCCAAAGACGGGGAGCACCGCAGGACGTGAACATAACGAACTTACAAACGCCGGATCAACGAGGCGCAAATCATTTGTATTCGAGTTTTCGAGTTGATTAACGATGACTCATCGCGTTTGGGCACCGTTCTCGCATGAACTATGGCCGATGTTGCGCTCCTGCAAGGCGATGATCCGATCAAGTAGCTCGCGCTGGGGGCTCAGGGCGTGGTCTTCTTCCGGCTCCGGCACAGGCTGGGCCGCCGGAGGGGCTTGAACACCCTTAAGGCCATCATCTTCGCCTTCCTTCTCCACCCATTGCTTGTCTATAGACTCATGTACCAGCCTATGTTTGGACCTCTCGTCCAAGGCTGCTTCGTCTGCCCTGTGCTCGAGCCGGTACTCTTCCGAACAGTGGTCGGCGACATCGTAATATTTTTCGGCCTGACCGACATCGACGTCATCCGTAGCGAAATGATTCGCTTGGCCCACTCCGAAAGCATGATCGGCCGCGCCGCCAGCGTCGCCTGCCTGGTGCCGCTCGTGCGCGAATGGCGGCGGGGGCTCAGGGGGCGCTCCGCAGTGTCCGATCGGCTCCGGCTCCGGCAAAGGGCCGGTCTGGCTCTCGAAGATGCGGCTCAGGGTGCGGTCCGAGTAATATTTCACCTTATGAATGAGCATTGGCGGCCGCCCCTTTATGAGAACGATCTCGCTGTTCTCATCGATAAGGCGGACCTGTTCCGGTCGTAGCAGGTTGGCTCCCTGCTCCGAGAACTGGATGTTGGCGTCCAACATACGGCTCTGGCTGAAGGACTTCGACTTTGCCCGGAAGGTATAGTCGCCGATTGACTTTGAAATATAGGCCGGCGTCTCGTCGTCGGCCGTTGCCATGAAGACCTGCACGCCGGTGTTGCTGAGGAAATTTTCCTTGCCCGACTGTTCATAGGCACCCGTCAAGGCCGACAGGCTCTGGATGATGAACATGAATCGGCCCTTGTAGCCGGCAATGGTGGTGACGGCCGTCTCGACTGCCTCCAGCTTGCCGAGATGCTTGAACTCGTCGAGCAGAAACAGGACCTCGAATATCTCATCCTTGGTTGGCATGGTCCGCTGCATTACCGACACGACCTGTTGGAAGAAAAGGCGAACTAGCGGCGCGATCACCTCAAGGTCGTTCGGGCTTACGCAAAGATAGATTGTCGTCGGGTCGCGGCGCAGATCATAGATAGAGAAGTCGGATGTCGTGGTCGCTGCCTTGATCAGCGGGTCCGCCCAAAGGTTGAGGCCGCCGTCGCTCAGCACAGAAGTGTAGGAGGTAAGAATCTTGGTGTCGTTACCGGCCATGTTGTCGAAGATGCGCCGCGCCTCTGAGCTCTGGCACTCCTCTGCCAGTTGAGCGAAAAGCTTGTACTTTTCTCCTGGCAGCGTGAACAGGTCATAAACCGCGCCGATCGATGGCGTGCCGCGCTCGATGCAAGCCAGAATGCCGGCGACGAAAAGATCGCGTGCGCCGTCGATAAAGCCTTCCGACCCCTTGCCCTTGGGCGCGATCAGGTTGTGAGCAAGACGTCGTGCTTCGCTGAATTGCCGCTCCGGCGGCATCGAGACTATGTCGAGGACTGGATTGTAGCTGTGTGTGCGGGCGGCCCGGTCCATCGGGGCGAACTTGAAGATTCGGTCACCACGGGCTTTTCGCGCGCGAGAGGTTAGTTCGAACAACTCCCCCTTGACGTCGAGCGCCAGCACCGAGCCGTTGAAGGTCAGCAGTGTGGGAATAACAACACCGACGCCCTTCCCGGCGCGAGTCGGCGCCACCACCAGGCTATGTGGCTGCTCACCATTACTTAGATATTGCCCGGGCAAGCGCGGACCTATTGTCTTACCGAAGATCGGTCCAGAAACCCTTTGGTAGGACATGATATAACCGGCCTTTTTCATTTCGCTGAAGCGGGCCCAGCGGGCTGTGCCATGGTGCTGTGGCTTGAACACGACGATAGCCAGAATGAACAAAGTGACGGCGACGGTGAAGCCGGTGATCAGTAATCCATGGTAGAACACTGGCCTCACATCGCCGTTGTAGAAGGGCGTTTCGTACCAGAAAGCAAGGATGTCGAAGCCCTGGATAGCTTGGGACGTGACGCCATGTTGGAAGTTGGCATAGGCGCTCGCTAGGAACAGGCCCGCGACCAGCGAGAACGCCCCACCGAGCAGAACCGTACCCGTCTTCTGGCGTGAGTCCACGGCTCAATTATCCCCGTCCAATACAGGCTACAGTGCGCGTTTCGAGGCCTGCTCTCTCGGCTGCTTCATCACGGCGTTTCGCTGCTTCAATCATAGCCATTCGCCTGTCATTGGATGATTCGCTATTCGAGGCCTGCGGCTCTACCTGGGCTCGCTCTACAACCATCCTAATTCTTGTGAGGTTGTCGTTGGAACTTTCCTTCGATGACGCATTTTCGTCCGTACCGTTGCTTGCGGTATGCTCGGCTCTCGCAGTAGCGACAATCCGACTCCCGAGTCTTGTTGTTTCGCGAGTGGCCTTTGCCTTGATCAGATCACCATTGCCTTCAGGTTGCGCTACTGCGCACCCGAGTTGCACCGTCATGCTGTGAGACGGCAGTTTTGGCGTGACCACGACATTCTTCCACGCTTCTTTATGGTGGGATGCTTCTTCGGCGCCCATTTCGCGAGCCTTACTCTCGTCGCTGGTGAGGTTTTTCAGGTCCGTCCTAAGCTTCAATCCAAGAATTTTTTTTGATACGACCTTCGTACCATTGGAAAAATACCTAGTCTCGCTTTTGTATATTTTGCCAAACGTATGCTTGGCCCCGGTTAGCTGATTTGTCTTATCATCAAATGTAGCCGACCTTTTGTTCAGCAACTTTCGATGTAATATAATGTTACGGCCCACCTCGTTTCCATGAACATCCAAGAGAGATTTGTACGACTTGCTACCGAAGAGACTCTTTATCTCCGTCTCTTTGGTTTTCCCATCTCTGGATTTTGTCGAATATTTCCGAAATCCACTCGTCTTACGTCCTACCAGTTCAAGATTACCATCCTCGTCCCTTTCGAAAACCTCTGTTTTGGAGCCTTTCCTGCGGGTCAGGATGCGATATTTCTTGTTGTCGGGACCACTTTGGTACGGGGCACTCATTTCCTCTGAAATGGCGCGGAAAATCCTACCGTCCCGCAAACGGTTCGTGAAGTAGCTTGTGCGGATCAGATTGCCGGTTTCATCGCGTTCCCATCGTTCGCGGAAACTCCCGTCGTTGCGCTCGCGGCTTAGAGAGTGAAGGTCACCCTTAGCGTCAAACTCGTAACTCTTCTTTTTCCGCCAACCCTCCCTCTCAAGTCGGCCGATGTAAACACTTCCTGAGTCGGCGTCGCGTTTTAGGACTTCCGTCGTCCTATTGACAATGCCACTCTTGCGGGTGCGCTCGCCACTCTTGTGGATTCTCAGCCTCTTGTTGCCTAGCAACTTATAGCCGACCTCTCCGCGATAGCCCTCTTCGACATTGTCAAAGATGTCCATCTCTTTGGCATATCGCTTTTGCTTGCTTGGTCGCTCAAGCTCACGCTGTATTCCGCGCGCCTGTTGTGCCGTCTCCAGCGCTCGAGAACGCTGCTCTTCTTCACGCTTGGCTGCGCGTGCTTGCTTATAGAGTGGATCCCGCAATTTAACCGGCTTCTTTCCAATATCTACCATGTACGTTACCTTCCTTCAAGGAATGTCGACTGCCAGCGACACAAAGGGAGAAGAATTTGCCCGGCTCATTCTCAACAGCGCCTGAGCCGGCCCATGAGGATTGCCCGAGTTCAACGGCTGTTGACGGCGTCACGTATTCTATCGTGACGCGCCTCATACCTGCTGCCTGGCGGAGGCTGCGGGCTCGCCATGTCTATGACTTCGCCGAAGTCGGGCCCGCGACGCCGCAGGAGGCTGTCAGTTACGCAATTCGGAATATCCACTTGTTTACCCTCGTTCTTCTGCTGAGTAGATCTCTGCAGTGTGTGAGCTAGAGACGTAAATGACGGTTTCGTATATATTCCGCCTCTATTGGTTTTTCCGTCATCTGCGTAGAAGATCTTATCTGGATTGTAGGTTTCCATTATGGATGAACCATCTGGAAGCTCAATCGAATCACCTTCAATAAGGGACCCATCTACCTCCACAAGGACACGAGAATCGGAGGCATATTTATCGAGCATCCTATCCCAGTCAGGCTTGAATTTACCCCATTGCGGGTTGATCCCGCACTCGTTGCAAACCTCGTTGAAGTATTCCGGATACCGACTCGCAACAAAATCCGCCGTGGCGAACGTATTGCCCTCAGGCATTCTGATGATCATCCGGTGCTCCATCGCATCCATGGAGGGATTTTGCTGGACGGCCCTCGCGGCAGGGTCGGTGGGTAGTTCCTTTACAACCTCGCTGATCGGAAAGTACGTCGTGTCAATCTTTACGTAGGCACGATGCGTATTCCGGTTATAGCCTCGGTTTTCACCGACATAGTCCCGCAAACGGTAGGTGGCTTGATCTTCACCCAGCGTGCTCTCGATACAGTCGATGGTTTGGTAGCCGTGAAGTTTCGACTTTAGCCAAATCTGGCCCCCGAGTTCGGCCTCCAATTCCCAAGCGGTAAACTGCTCGTAATCATCATTCGGAAGCCGCGAAAATCCCTTTATCTTGCCGTCCGTCCTTCGATGCAGGATGTCAGGTGCTTGCTCGCCGCTTGCGTAGGGATTCTTATGAGCAAAGTCGCGCCTTCTATTCCCGGCTGGGGTTTTATAGATCTGCTCCTCGCCCTCCAGTTTATAGACTGGAACCTTTTCCGGCCTTCCGTCCTTGAATACCGTTTTGCCGTTTTGATCTTTCTTAATGCCTTCGCCGCTTTGGTAGAGCTCGTTGTCGCGCTCTGCGGTGAGCCCTAGTGATGTTGTTATGTTCCTGAACTCATAGTCCTTATAGTCTTTTGTTGTATATCGACCGTCGGGAGCTGTTATGGCGCGCCATAGGCCGTTCTTAGTATAATAGTTGTCGTTGTACCTTATGTAAACAAGCTCGTTATCAATCTCTTTAGCTGTTTTGCCACCTATCCCGTTAAGAGCCTGAAATTCTGTTCCCTTGAAGAAGGTATAAACGTTTTTCTCTGGATCGTCCTCTGAAGCCTCCGGATCCACGGGCACTACATGAATGCCGTACTTTGCAAGTTTAACGTCTTGAACTCCAATCAACATACTCTCGTCCGATGGGAGCCTAGCGGCCTTTGCACGCAGACGGGTTGCCAGCTTAAGAGCTGCCAGTCGTTGAGCAGAGGCGTCGACCTCGGCCTCCATTTCGTCGTTGTCGCCCACAGAAACAATCCTTCCGCATCTTATTGCATGTATGTCACGTTATGTTGTTTTGTTTTCATCCCGGGCCTTAACTGCTCTTTTCATTGCGATAAGGCGGCGCTCTCGATCAGCCATGAACAATTCCGGATTGTCCATAGGAGGGTATTCGTCCGAATTCGTACTTGTATTATTCATCTCCGCAGGCAATTCGCCGCTTCTAGTGCGTGGCTTTGATGATGTTAGCTTCATGGGTAAAGCGTTACCTTTCGCGTTGCGCATCTGTCTTCCGTCTATCTATTTTCAATAGGATTGAGCATGTACTTTGAATGGTCAACCTAAAGTGTGTTACGTCTGAAAAATCAGGAATGCCGTTTTGAAGTGCCAAGGCTGGGCTGGACGCACTTGTCGGAGTTTCCGTTGAAGCACGCGGGCAGCACCGCCTGACCTTGCCCCTCTGATCTAATCCGGTTTGAAGTTCGTTCTGGCCCATCGAGAGGACCAGGACATGAAACGCAGCCGCTTCTCTGAAGAGATGGGGTATTCGGTTCAGCTCCCTGAACGTCTGGCCCTTTTCGGATCATGACGTTTGTCTGATGCTCAGAGCCGACTTGGCAGAGGAGATTGGCATGAGCGTTTATGCAGGACTGGATACTTCACTCGACGCGGTAGCTATTTGCGTTATCGCCGAGACCGGCGAGATGCTGTGGCAGGGGAAGGTGCTCGGTGACCCGGATGCTGTGACGGCTGCACTTCAGCGATGGCGGGACGATCTAGTTCGCGTTGGCTTAGAAGCCGGTGCGACATCGGAGTGGATCGGCGGGCACCTGGTCGACGAGGGCTTCCCTGTCGTGTGTCTCGAGAGTCGACATGTCAAAGCGGCTCTGGGCGCGATGACGGTGAAGACGGACCGGAATGATGCGCAGGGAATTGCACAGATTGTGCGCACAGGTTGGTTCAAGGCAGTTCATCTGAAGTCCGCTGCCGGCCAGAGGCTGCGCACGCTCACCGCCGCGCGCAAGGCTGCCGTCAGGGCGGTCACTGCCAACGAGCAGGTCATCCGAGGCTTGTCGCGTCCCCTGGGGCTAAAGATTGGCGCCGTCACGCGCGTTCGTTTCGAGGCAAGGGTCCGACAGCTGGTCGGAGCGAATCGGCTGTTGCTGGGTATCTTTGAACCGCTCTTGCGGATGCACAGGTGTCTGCGCGAGAACCTGGCGGATCTGCACCGGCTCGTCCTGAGAGCGGTTCGAGTGGATCCCATCTGCCGTCGCCTCATGACCATGCCTGGCATAGGACCCGTCACCGCGCTCACCTACAGGGCAACGATCGATGATCCCAAGCGCTTCCGCCGATCCAGGTCGGTCGGTGCGTATCTCGGCCTCACACCGCGAAGATACCAGTCTGGAGAAGTCGACAGGATCGGTCGCATTACCAAAGTGGGTGACAGTGAGACGCGAACGGCCTTGTTCGAGGCGGCCAACGTCATCCTGCGCCCGACGACCCGATGGTCGAGCATGAAGGCCTGGGCAATGAAGATTGCCAATCGACAGGGTGCCCGACGTGCGAAGGTCGCCCTGGCCAGACGAATGGCAGTCACCCCTTCACCGCATGTGGGTTGACGAACAGGATTTCCGTTGGTCAGCAGCTTAGGCTGAGCTGTCCACGGAATAGCGAGCGCTCGATGCAGGGCGCGATCCGGACGAGTTCGCATGATCTGTCGTCGCCGGTTCCCGAGCACGCTGAAGAGCTTTGAACCGATCGGACCCACGGACACCATCATGCCGGCGGCTGCGTGCCGACCGCGAACAGAAGCAAAGAACCTGCATCGAACGCCACGTCTTGACTGGAGGACACCGAATACAGAAGCAGATCATCGGAATTTTGAAGGAACATGAGGCCGGGGTATCGGTTGCCGATCTGTGCCGCAAGCACGGGGTCAGCGACGCCTCGATCTACAACTGGAAGGCCCGCTTCGGCGGGATGGATGTCACCGAGGCTCGGCGACCTGAAGGCTCTGGAGGACGAGAACACGCGCCTGAAGCCGCTTCTGGCCGACGCCATGCTCGACAATGCCGCGTTGAAGGATCTTGTGGGAAAGAAATGGTGACGCCCGCCGCCAAGCGGAAAGCTGTCGCTCGCCTGAAGGAAGGCTTCGGGATGAGCGAACGGCGGGCGTGTAAAGCCATCGGCTGTTGCCGCATGACGGTTCGCTACCAGACCAGCAGGCCGGACGACCGGGAGGTTCGCGAGCGGATGAAGGCGATCGCGCAGGAGCGTCGCCGGTTCGGCTACCGGCGTCTTCTCGTGATGCTGAGGCGGGAGGGCCTGGTCGTGAACCACAAGAAGCTGTTCCGGCTCTATCGGGAGGAGAAGCTCGCCGTTCGCCGCCGTGGCGGCCGCAAGCGGGCGATCGGGACCAGGGCGCCGATGCTGGTGCCGCTGAGGCCCGACGAGCGCTGGTCGCTCGACTTCGTATCGGACCAGCTCACCGACGGGCGCCGCTTCCGCATCCTGGCCGTCGTCGACGACTGCACGAGACAGTGCCCGGCACTCATCGTTGATACGTCTCTCTCGGGCATGCGGGTTGCCCGCGAATTGGACCGGCTCATCACCAGCGCGGCCGGCCCAGGATGATCGTCAGCGACAATGGCAGCGAGTTCACCTCGAACGCCATCCTCTCCTGGGCGGATCAGAACCGCGTCGAATGGCATTACATTGCGCCCGGCAAGCCGATGCAGAATGGCTTCATCGAGAGCTTCAACGGCCGACTGCGCGATGAACTGCTCAACGAGACGCTGTTCACTCGCTGGCTCAGGCGCGCGTAGCCATCGCCCTGTGGCACGCCGACTACAACACCGCGCGGCCGCACTCCCCCCTGGCAGACCCCGGCCAAGTTCGCCAGCACCTTCAATCCGCGACGGTCGCTCGCGCTGCGCTATGCCAAAGGCTCCGCGCTAGCGCCCGTCGCTTCACCCGCCCAGCAGGGCACAACCCACGCCGGAAACGAACTCAAAACTGCTGGGGCAACGTCAGTCCCATAGAGCCTTGATGGTTATCTCGGCCTTTGCTCGCAGCAGCGCCTTAGGTTGGGCGAAGGCGTTCTCAATTGAAGTCGGGACTGTAGGGCGGCAGGTAGAGCAGGCTCGCCTGCGGCCTCAATCGCGCCGCGCAGGGTTCTCCAGGCGGATGTCGCCAATGTCAAATTTGCTGGCATCCATGTCGCCCTCGCTTTCTGGTTCGAGATCGGAAAATTGCCGAATAATCAGCACATCAACCTGCGCCTGAAGGAGCTCACTGCCACTTTCGGCTGGCGGGGTGTGCCGCCCCACAAATAGAATATCAATTGTCGTGCCAACCGCACAAGCGAAGGCCAGAAAGCCAACATGTGTTCTGCGGCTTAGAGTCAGCCGATGTCGGCCGAACATCACCTTGTCTCGAAGTCGACGATCCGACAGCAGGTTGCGAAAGTTGGCGCGATGCGAAACAAACTGCTGAAGCGCTCAACTTTTATTGATCACGCGTGTTGGACGCGACGCACTCCCGTTCCAATCGAGCTGAGCGCAAATTCTCCCGGTTCACAAAACTGAGTCGCTGGAGTAGTGGGGGCGCAGAGAAATCTCCGGTCGCAGCCTTACCCGGTCAAAACAAGGATACCAATGATGAAGACTCTCGCCGTCTGCTCTGGCGGATTGGACTCCGTTTCCCTTGCTCACATGGTGGCAGCGGAGCACGAACTCACCGGCCTTCTATCTTTCGACTATGGCCAACGGCACAGGAAGGAATTGGGCTTCGCCGCTCTTTGCGCGCAGCGACTGAAGGTCCCGCACCAGATCATCGACATCGGCGAAATTGGCCGTGGCCTTTCCGGCTCAGCGCTGACTAGCAGTATCGACGTGCCGGACGGCCACTACGCCGAAGACACGATGAAGATTACGGTGGTGCCGAACCGCAATGCCATCATGTTGGCAATCGCCTTCGGTCTCGCCGCCGCCCACAGCGCCGAAGCGGTGGCGGCGGCCGTGCATGGTGGGGACCATTTCATCTATCCCGATTGCCGTCCGGCCTTCATTGAAGCTTTCCAGACAATGCAAGACCGCGCGCTCGACGGCTATGCGCAGATACGCCTCTATGCACCGTATGTGAATCTCGGAAAAGCTGACATTGTTGCGGATGGCGCAAGATACGGCACCCCGTTTGCTGAGACCTGGTCCTGTTACAAGGGCGGCGTGCGTCACTGCGGACGATGCGGGACCTGCGTCGAGCGGCGCGAAGCGTTCCATCTCGCCGGGCACGCTGATCCCACCGACTACGAGGACGCCGATTTCTGGCTTGAGGCGCTGCGCAGGAGGCGCGCGTAATGTTCCACATCAGCAAGGAATTCCACTTCTCGGCCTCGCATCAGCTCACCTCCTTGCCTCCCAACCATCAATGCGCGCGCCTGCACGGGCATAACTATGTCGTCGTAGTGGAGCTGTCGGCCAAGGAACTGGACGCCCACGGCTTCGTGCGCGACTATCACGATCTGGCGCCGCTCAAACGCTACATTGACGAGAGCTTCGACCATCGGCACCTCAACGACGTGCTGGGACATGAGAAGGTCACGGCGGAATGCCTGGCCAGACATTTCTATGAATGGTGCAAGGCACGTCTGCCGCAGACCGCGGCCGTGCGCGTTAGCGAAACACCGAAAACTTGGGCGGAATACCGTCCGTGACCGACATGCATCCCGCAATCCGTGTGAGCGAGATATTCGGGCCGACTATCCAAGGCGAGGGCGTGCTCATCGGCTTGCCGACGGTGTTCATCAGAACCGGCGGATGTGATTATCGCTGTTCATGGTGCGACAGCCTTCACGCGGTGGACAATCAGTATCGCCATGAATGGCTACCGATGCCGATCGATGCCGTGTGGCAAACCGTCCATGCGCTTTCCGGCGGCAGGCCGGTTATGGTCTCCTTGTCAGGCGGCAACCCGGCCATTCAGCCGTTCGGTCCCCTCATAGAACGAGGCCATCGCGAGGGCTATCGTTTTGCACTGGAAACGCAGGGTTCCGTGGTGAGGGAGTGGTTTGCGGATCTTGACGTGCTGACCCTTAGCCCAAAGCCGCCATCCAGCGAGATGACGACCCGTTGGGCTGCGTTTGATGCATGCCTCGAAGCGGCGCAAGAGAAGCCGCAAATCGTGCTCAAGCTCGTCGTTTTCGACGAGAGTGACTATGCCTACGCCAAAGAAGTCGCGGCGAGATATCCGCACCTTCCGATCTATCTGCAACCCGGCAATCACACGCCGCCGCGCCCTGGCAGTGAAGACGCCTCTGTCGACTTGGACGGAATAATGATGCGAATGGAATGGCTTGTCGAAAGGGTGACTAGCGACAGGTGGTTCGAAGCCCGCGTGTTGCCGCAGCTGCACGTTCTGCTTTGGGGTAACAAGAGGGCGGTCTAGTCTGCGGTTTGCGTCGCACCGGAAGGCCGGGCTCCGACGGCTTGGCAGGCTCTCTTCGCGTGCCGAGTACAGCCGAGCTTTGTTCGCGTCAGCGGTCTCGCGATTGTGCGGCTGGAAACCGCCCGGACCCCCCGCTGCCGGCGTGTGCCACCTTGACTCCGATGAGCTGTCGTCACGCAAAGTTGAAATCCGCAAGAACTGGCCTTCTCGCCCCACCTGCCGTCGCAAGCACGTCACCCCCTCATCCTTGTCCAGCTCTTATCGATGTATCTCATTGTCCGGCCTGACGCACGACTGTCAGCATGGGAATGCATCCATTGCGCAAATGCCTTCCATAAAGA
>NZ_RZTF01000042.1:0-15748 GCF_004023175.1 Mesorhizobium sp. M7A.F.Ca.MR.362.00.0.0 | reverse complement strand
CCATAAAGAAGATCGATTTCCTCACTGGCCCAACGTGAAATATAGCAACGTTTTCGTGGCGTCGTCGGCTGCGTCGGGAGTAGCGATGAAAACGTATTGGGGTCGCCTGCGTCTCCTTGGGCAGCGAGTGTAAAGTATAGCGATGCGGCCTCAGGCGCGCGGCAGCCGCGCAGTGATCACCTTCGCCTGTGCCTTTGCGGCGGGGGTCAAGCGCTGGTCTGCTCAAATTTTTTATCGTTTAGCTGGTTGAAACTGCCCCCGTTGCGGGCTGCAGAAGCCGGCCAGCCGAGAAACGGGAGCCGCACTTATGAAAGCACGCCAAGGCATGCGGGCATCCATCAGTTGCAAAGGACAATAGTGGCCGCGCCGATTGGCCATCACGCGTCCATTAGGGCAGCCACCAACATCAGTTCGCAAGAGGAGCAAAAGCAATATGTATCGTCGTCACCTGATCAAAGGGTTGGTTGCGCTCGGCGCATGCCGGATTTGCGTTCAAGCCGCCCAAGCGACCAGTGCCCATTGGGGGTACACCGGTCCGGTCGGACCGGAGCACTGGGCTGATCTGGATAAGGAAAATTTCGTATGCTCTGCCGGCACGCAGCAATCGCCGATCAATATCAACAGCGCGGTCAAGGCGGATATCCCGCATATCGCCATCGGCTGGCACAAGGGCGGCGGCAATATGGTGAACAACGGCCACACCATTCAAATCAATATGCCACAAGGCAGCACGCTGACCCGCGGCGATCGTGTCTACGAACTGGTACAGTTCCATTTCCATGCGCCAAGCGAACATCACGTGGCGGGCAAGAGCTTCCCGATGGAGGTGCATTTCGTTCACAAGGACACGCAAAGTGGTACTCTGGGCGTGCTGGGCGTCTTTTTAACGCCCGGCGCGACAAATGCCAGCTTTGCTGCCCTTGCTGCGGCCTTTCCCGAACTGCCGAATGGGGAGGTGACGATCGACGAGGTGAATCCCAACTGGCTTCTGCCAGCCTCGCTTGGCTATTGGACTTATGAGGGCTCACTGACGACGCCGCCGTGCACCGAAAACGTCGAGTGGATGGTGGCGATGGAACCGGTTGACGTTGATCCGGCAGACATCCAGCGATTTACCTCACTCTACCCGTCGAACGCGCGCCCTAGTCATTCACCAAATCGACGCTTCATCCTGCGCCAGAGTTGAGCGCCGCCCCAGCGGTTCCGCACGGTCCAACATTCTTGGCACAACTTGGCGCGAAGCCTCCTCTTCCGGTCTGGCGGTCTGACGGCGCTCCCCAAGCTGGCTAGTCTAAATGATAGGGATTCGGTGCCGGCACCACTCGTCCCAAAGACGTCGCGGCGAGGTTTGTCTGCAACCCGGCAATCACACGCCCACGCCGCCCCGCCGTGGTAATGAAGACGTCTCTGTCGAGTCGGACGGAACATGATGCGCATGGAATCGCTGGTCGAAAAGGTGACCGGCGACAGGTGGTTCGAAGCCCGCGTCTTGCCGCAGCTGCACGTTCTACACTGGGGTAACAAGAGGGCGGTGTATACCTTCTCCTAGCTTCGCCGCCAACTACTCGGTTTTCCGAATTGCTCTCTATATTCTTGAAGGCGATGCGTTCGTTAAAGACATATGCTGCGCACCTGGTGTAAAAGCTGCTCTCATCATGCAGAGGTCAAGCCAGTCGGGCTCATCCGAAGCTATGGCCGTGAGCACTGTTCAGTTCGGCAGAGAGGGCGCTTTTGTACACCATTTGCCATCGAGGCGGCCCCCGTAGCAGTCTGCAAGCGCCGCGACACTTCCTCTCGAACCCGCCAGCCCGCCTTTCGTGCAGCTCCTCTGAACAAAACAACCGCTCGCCCTTCAGTAGGTTGATGCGCGTCTCCCAGTAAGAGTCCTGTCCAAGAACGTGATAATCTTCTTGCCAGTGTTGTAGCTGATGTTGCCCTTGATGCCGCAGCCTACCGCGGCGGGACCAAACTCTATGGCAAGCAGGCCGGCTAGGATCGTGCAGCCAGTCGCGAGCCTCGCCCACAACAGGGTCTCACGCGCATGAGGGCGCCGACCATGGGTTCGGCGGTTCATACGCGTATAACACGTGTCTTTCTGAAAAAATCAATGCTCTCGGCTAAGCTACTGAATTATTTGGCTTCCATATAGCGCGTCGGCGGAACCGACTTGTAGACGGGCTATGAAAGGTTAAGCGCGGATGTCTATCGGCCGCCGGCGTTCCCGCTCTGTAAGCCTGCCTGAACTACCCGCGCCGCGGTCAAGCCCCTAGCTCCTGCTCATCCAGCGACCGCCCGATCAATGGCAGGCTGGAAAGACAAGAGCCGATGTCTTCAGATGGTCTCGCCATCAGCTTTGGGCTAACTTCCCCATTCTCCCGCTTCGAGCTCGACACACGGCGGGTTGGATGGCGCACGACAATCTGTGTCGGCTTTGTCGTGTCCGTGACAGACGCCTGAAAGGCCCGTTCGCGCGTTTTGCCGCCGTCTAAGCGGCTGGAATTTAATGACAAAGTTTCTTCTGGGATCGGCCGATCACGCTGGTACGCTTTTTGCGATGCTTGGTGTGAGGCGGCACGAGCTGCCTATCGGCACTTGTGTCGCGGGCAGTCGCGATGATTAGAACGAAGGAAGGAAAGCTATTATGTCAGGTCTGCGTCAGATCGCCTTTTACGGAAAAGGCGGCATCGGCAAGTCCACCACGTCCCAAAATACGCTCGCTGCCCTTGTCGACCTCGGGCAGAGAATCCTCATCGTAGGATGCGACCCCAAAGCCGATTCCACACGCTTGATCCTGAATTCGAAAGCTCAGGATACCGTCCTGGATCTCGCCGCACAGGAAGGTTCGGTGGAAGACCTCGAACTCCAGGACGTGCTCAAGGTGGGCTACAGAGGCATCAAGTGCGTGGAGTCCGGCGGCCCCGAGCCGGGTGTCGGTTGCGCCGGCCGCGGCGTCATCACCTCGATCAATTTCCTCGAGGAGAATGGCGCTTATGACGATGTCGATTATGTCTCCTATGACGTCCTCGGCGACGTGGTATGCGGCGGCTTCGCCATGCCGATCCGCGAAGGCAAGGCCCAGGAGATCTATATCGTCATGTCCGGCGAGATGATGGCGCTCTATGCCGCCAACAACATCGCCAAGGGCATCCTCAAATATGCCCATTCGGGCGGTGTGCGGCTGGGCGGGCTGATCTGCAATGAACGTCAAACCGACCGCGAACTCGATCTGGCCGAAGCACTGGCTGGCCGATTGAATTCCAAGCTCATCCACTTCGTGCCCCGCGACAACATCGTCCAACATGCCGAACTCAGGAAGATGTCGGTGATCCAGTACGCGCCGGACTCAAAGCAGGCAGGGGAATACCGCGCTCTGGCCGAGAAGATCCACGCCAATTCGGGCCAGGGTACGATCCCGACGCCGATCACCATGGAGGAGCTGGAGGAGATGCTGCTCGACTTCGGCATCATGAAGACCGACGAGCAGATGCTTGCCGAGCTTCACTCCAAGGAAGCGGCGAAGGCGGCGGCCCAGTAGTGACATTAGCGCTGCCATCAATCGGCGCGCCTTGCAGAGAACGGCGCCTATTCTTTGAGGCGTCACCCAACCTTGAAAGGGGGACTCATGAGCCGGGAATACGAGAATGACGGTGCTCTTCATGCGAAGCTTATCGAAGAGGTGCTGTCGCATTATCCCGACAAGGCGGCGAAGCGCCGCAAGAAGCACCTCAACGTCGCAAAGAGCGGCAACGAGGCTGGCGGGGAAAGCGAGGTCCTTTCCGAATGCGACGTCAAATCGAACATCAAGTCCATTCCCGGGGTGATGACGATTCGCGGCTGTGCATATGCTGGTTCGAAAGGCGTGGTGTGGGGGCCAGTCAAGGATATGGTCCATATCTCGCACGGCCCGGTCGGCTGCGGCCAATATTCTTGGTCGCAGCGCCGCAACTACTACGTCGGTACAACGGGCGTCGACACGTTCGGGACAATGCAGTTCACCTCCGATTTCCAGGAGAAGGACATCGTCTTCGGCGGCGACAAGAAGCTGGAACAGATCATTGACGAGATTGAAGTCTTGTTTCCGCTCAACAACGGCATCACCGTGCAGTCCGAATGCCCTATCGGCCTGATTGGCGATGACACCGAGGCCGTTTCTCGCAAAAAGACCAAGGAGTATGACAAGACGATCGTGCCGGTACGCTGCGAGGGCTTCCGCGGCGTCTCGCAGTCGCTTGGCCACCACATCGCCAATGATGCAATCCGGGATTGGGTCTTCGACAAAAAGGATGTCAAGTTCGAGGCCGGCCGCTACGACGTCAACGTCATCGGCGACTACAATATCGGCGGCGATGCCTGGGCCTCGCGCATACTGCTTGAGGAGATAGGGCTGCGCGTGGTTGGCAACTGGTCGGGTGACGCCACACTCGCAGAGATCGAGCGCGCCCCGAAGGCTAAGCTCAATCTTATCCACTGCTACCGGTCGATGAATTACATCTGTCGGCATATGGAGGAAAAGTATGGCGTCGCCTGGATGGAGTACAATTTCTTCGGTCCCTCCCAGATCGAAGCCTCTCTGCGCAACATAGCCAAGCATTTTGGGCCGGAAATCGAGGAGAAGACCGAAAAGGTCATTGCCAAGTACAGGCCGCTTGTTGATGCGGTCATCGCCAAGTACCTGTCGCGCCTGGAAGGAAATACCGTGATGCTCTATGTCGGCGGCCTGCGCCCCCGCCACGTCGTCACGGCCTACGAGGACCTCGGCATGGTCATCGTGGGCACCGGCTATGAATTCGCCCACAGCGACGACTATCAGCGCACCGGCCACTACGTGAAGAACGGCACGCTGATCTACGATGACGTGACCGGCTATGAGTTGGAGAAATTCATCGAAGGGATTCGCCCAAATCTGGTCGGCTCGGGAATCAAAGAAAAATACCCGGTGCAGAAGATGGGCATACCGTTCCGCCAGATGCATTCCTGGGATTATTCAGGCCCGTATCACGGCTACGATGGCTTTGCCATTTTCGCACGTGATGTGGATCTCGCCATTAACAACCCGGTCTGGGACCTATTCCACGCGCCTTGGAAAAGAAGCCGGGGCGATGAGCGGGCGATGGCTGCCGAATAAACATTTGCTTCAGCCCCAGTCTCCCACTGAGACGGTGAACTCCCGCGGCCTCTGATCCGCCGGAGCCTGGAACGTCTTGACGTCCTGAGCTGCCGTCCCGCGCAGCCAGATGCAAAAGAGGTAATCATCATGCCGCAGTCGGCTGAAAAAATTCTCGATCACGCTCCCCTGTTCCGCGAGCCGGAATACAGAAAGATGCTCGCTGAGAAGAAGCTAAACTTCGAATGTCCGCACCCCGATGAAATCGTTTCCGATCAGCGCGATTTCACCCAGACGTGGGAATACCGCGAAAAGAACCTCGCCCGCAAAGCGCTTGTCGTGAACCCGGCCAAGGCCTGCCAGCCGCTGGGTGCGGTATTCGCTGCCGCCGGCTTCGAGCGAACCATGTCCTTCGTCCACGGCAGCCAAGGTTGCGTCGCCTATTACCGCTCGCACCTGTCGCGCCATTTCAAGGAGCCTGCCGCGGCGGTCTCCTCCTCAATGACCGAGGATGCGGCGGTGTTTGGCGGCCTGAAGAACATGGTCGACGGGCTCGCCAACACCTACCAGCTCTACGACCCCAAGATGATTGCCGTGTCGACGACCTGTATGGCAGAGGTCATTGGCGACGACCTGCACAGCTTCATCCAGAACGCCAAGGACGAAGATTCAGTCCCGCGCGACTTCGACGTGCCCTTTGCCCACACCCCGGCCTTCGTTGGCAGTCATGTCGACGGCTATGACAACATGGTCAAAGGCATTTTGGAGCACTTCTGGAAAGGTCAGGAGCGTACGCAAATCGAAGGAACCATCAACATCATTCCGGGCTTCGACGGCTTCTGCGTCGGCAACAACCGGGAGCTCAAGCGCCTGCTCGATGTAATGGGCGTGTCCTATACATTGATCCAGGATGCCTCTGACCAGTTCGATACGCCTTCGGACGGTGAATACCGCATGTATGACGGGGGCACGAAGATCAACGAGGTGAAGAAGGCCCTCAACGCCGAGGCAACGCTTTCGCTGCAGCATCACAACACCCGAAAGACACTGGGCTATTGCGAGGAGGTCGGGCAGGCGACGGCCTCGTTCCACTATCCGCTCGGCGTTCAGGCGACGGACGAATTCCTGATGGAGGTCGCGGCGATTTCCGGCAAGGAGATTCCCGAGGCAATTCGCCTCGAGCGCGGCCGACTGGTAGACGCCATGGCGGACAGCCAATCCTGGCTGCATGGTAAGAAATACGCCATCTACGGTGATCCCGACTTCGTTCACGCAATGGCCCGCTTTGTCATGGAGACCGGCGGCGAGCCAACCCATTGCCTCGCCACCAATGGCACCTCGGCATGGGAAGCCGATTTGAAGAAGCTGCTAGCATCCTCGCCTTTCGGCAAGGCTGCCCAGGTTTGGGCGGGCAAGGACCTGTGGGCGCTGCGCTCACTGCTCTTTACCGAGCCGGTGGACCTTTTGATCGGCAATTCCTACGGCAAGTACCTGGAGCGCGACACCGGAACACCGCTGATCCGGCTGATGTTTCCGATCTTCGATCGGCACCATCATCACCGCTTTGCGCTCTTTGGCTACCAGGGAGCGTTGCGCGTGCTGACGACGATCCTCGACAAGATCTTCGACAAACTCGATCGCGAGACGAGCGAGACGGGTGTGACGGATTATTCCTATGACCTCACGCGCTAAGAGCTGTGGCCGGCTTTTCGCCGAGGCCATTCCTTGCCCAATGGACTGGGGAGGCTGAGCAATGTCCTCCCTCAGCGCCAAAATCAAGGACGCCTTCGATGAGCCCGCCTGCGATAAGAACCGTGGCAAAGATGCCAAGGCGCGCAAGGAGGGCTGCTCGAAGTCGCTGACACCAGGGGCGGCAGCCGGCGGCTGCGCCTTTGACGGAGCCAAGATCGTCCTGCAGCCGATCACCGACGTTGCGCATCTGGTCCATGCGCCGCTCGCCTGCGAGGGCAATTCTTGGGACAACCGTGGTGCGGTTTCGTCAGGGCCGACCTTGTGGCGGACAAGCTTCACGACCGACCTCACCGAACTCGACCTTGTGATGGGGCAGGGCGAGCGGAAACTCTTCAAGGCGATCCGCGAGATCAAGCACACATACGCGCCGCCGGCGATCTTCGTCTACTCGACTTGCGTAACGGCGCTGATCGGTGACGACATCGAGGCTGTGTGCAAACGCGCCACGGAAAAGTTCGGTTTGGCCGTGGTGCCGATCAATGCGCCTGGCCTGGCAGGCTCCAAGAACCTCGGCAATAAGCTCGCCGCCGAGGCGTTGCTCGATCATGTCATCGGCACGGTCGAACCCGACGACCCCGGACCCTACGACATCAACATCCTTGGCGAATTCAACCTCTCGGGCGAATTCTGGCTTGTAAAGCCGCTCCTCGATCGGCTCGGAATCCGGGTGCGCGCCTGCATTCCCGGCGATGCGCGTTACCGCGACATTGCTTCCGCGCACCGCGCCCGGGCGGCAATGATGGTGTGCTCGACCGCGCTGATCAGTCTTGCCCGCAAGATGGAGGAGCGCTGGGACATCCCGTTCTTCGAGGGCTCCTTCTATGGCATCTCCGACACATCGCAAGCTCTTCGAAACCTTGTCAGGCTGCTGGTGAGGAAGGGCGCCGATCCGGAGATCCTCGAGCGCACAGAGACGCTGATCGCGCAGCAGGAGGCGATCGCGTGGAAGAAACTCGAATCCTACCGGCAAAGGCTCCAAGGCAAGCGCGTGCTGCTCAACACAGGCGGTGTGAAGTCCTGGTCGGTTGTCCATGCGCTGATGGAGATCGGAATCGAGATCGTCGGCACCTCGATCAGGAAATCTACGGTGCAGGACAAGGAGCGCATCAAACAAGTTCTCAAGCACGACAAGCACATGTTCGAATCCATGGCTGCGAGCGAGCTGTACGCCATGCTCTCTGAACACAGGGCCGATATCATGCTGTCGGGCGGTCGCACGCAATTCATTGCGCTCAAGGCCAAGACGCCCTGGCTCGATATCAACCAGGAGCGCCAGCATCCTTATGCCGGCTATGACGGCATGGTGGAACTCGTACGCCAGATCGACCTCGCCATTCACAATCCGATCTGGTCTCAGGTGCGCCAGCCGGCCCCGTGGGATTGCCAGCCTGAGCTGATAGGCGAATTGCCGTGCACGAGGAACGAGACCGCGTACCTGTTTGATGAATTCGCCTGCGCGACGGCACACGAGTGTTGAGGCGACCGATGGCCCGCATCCTTCCCCAGAGCAAATCGGCGGCAGTCAACCCGCTGAAGTCGTCGCAGCCGCTGGGTGCCGCCTTTGCCTTTCTTGGCGTCGACGGTGCGATGCCGCTGTTCCACGGCAGCCAAGGCTGCACAAGCTTTGCGCTCGTTCTCTTCGTGCGGCACTTCAAAGAAACGATTCCATTGCAGACAACAGCGATGGATGAGGTGGCGACCATCCTCGGCGCTGCCGACCATCTTGAAGAAGCCATCCTCAACCTCAAGAACCGCACGAAGCCAAAGCTGATCGGGGTGTGCACGACCGCGCTGGTGGAGACGCGTGGCGAAGATTGCGCGAGTGATATTGCGAACATCAAGCTGAAGCACACGCAAGAGCTTGCGGGTACGGAGGTCGTGCTGGCCAACACGCCGGATTTTGACGGCGCGATCGAAGAGGGCTGGGCCAAGGCAGTCACCGCAATGATCAAAGGGATTACAGGCTCGGGCGAACGTGCGCGGCAGCCGAAGAAGATCGCGATCCTGCCCGGATGCAACCTCACTGTCGCCGACATCGAGCATATGCGTGACATGGTTGAAAGCTTTGGGCTCAAGCCGGTTATTCTGCCCGACATTTCAGGCTCGCTCGACGGTACGGTTCCTGACCGCTGGTTAGCGACCACATACGGCGGCACCAGCGTCGAAGACATTCGCGAGTTGGGTACGGCCATGCGATGCATCGCCATCGGTGAGCACATGCGCCGCCCGGCGAAAGCGCTGCTCGGGTTGACCGGCGTGCCTTACGTGTTGTTCCAGTCACTGACTGGGCTGCAGGACACGGACCGCTTTGTATCGCTGCTGTCTTCGATTTCGGGCGCGGCGGTACCGGCCCGCGTGCGCCGGCGCCGGGCGCAATTGCAGGACGCGATGCTCGACGGACATTTCCATTTCGGCGGCAAGAAAATTGCCATCGCTGCCGAACCAGACCAGCTGTTCCAACTTGCGACCTTCTTTGCTGGCCTCGGCTCCGAGATAGCCGCGGCCGTCACAACGACCGACAGGTCTAAAATTCTCGAGAAAGTCCCGGCGGTTTCGGTTCAGATCGGCGATCTCGGCGATCTGGAAAGTCTTGCCGTCGGTGCTGACCTGCTTGTCACGCATTCGCACGGGCGCCAAGCATCGGAGCGGCTCCGAATTCCGCTCATGCGCATCGGGTTCCCGGTCTTCGATCGACTAGGCAGCCAGCACAAGCTCGCAATTCTCTATCAGGGCACCCGCGACCTGATCTTCGAGGTCGCCAACATCTTCCAGGCCAACCAACACGCGCCCACTCCTGAGGCGCTTGATCCACTCCGTAATCGAGAAGTATCACATGAACGCTGTTCGCCGCCTCTCGCTGGTCAGTAATGAGGTTTTCGCCCCGATGCCTGAACGACGTGCGGGCGCATTGCGCGTTGCGATCGCCACTCAGGACATGCAGAACCTCAATGCCCATTTCGGGTCGGCCAGGCGCTTTGCTGTCTACGACGTGACGCGCGAGGAATGGAATCTCGTCGAAGCCGTGGCCTTCGATGACGTTTCGAATGAAAGCGGGGAGCATCGGGCCGAGGGCGATGACCGCATCACGCCCAAGGTGGATGCGCTGAAAGGCTGTCAGATCCTGTTTTGTCTGGCAATTGGCGGCCCTTCGGCAGCCAAGCTTGTCGCGGCAAAAATCCACCCGATCAAAGTGGCGGAGCCCCAATCGATCCCACAGGTGCTCTTGCGCACGCAGATGATGCTCAGGACGTGTCCTCCGCCTTGGCTGCGCAAGGTGCTGGCGCGAGCGGGCATTGCCGAAAAGAAACCGTCCTTCGAGGACGAGGACTGAAAAGAGGAGGACGCCAATGCCTGACCCCGCAATCCCCCCAGCTGTCGCCGAAGACGAGGCGGCTCTTTGCACCCCGTTCGTCAAATGCCTCGTGCGGCTGATCCGTTCTCAGGATTCCTATGGCTCGTGGGAACGCAAAGCGGACGCTGAGCTGCTGGGCGACTTCATCATTACCAAGGAACAGCGCCGAGGGATCCCAATCATCGGAGATCCCGATCCCGACGTGCTGTGGAGGCTCGACAAGTACTACGCCGCCATCGGGCTTGCGATCGAGGAGCGCTGCGGCCTTATGGCATCGCCGATGATCCAGGTGAGCCATGAGGGTTTTGGTCGGGTGCTTTTCACGACCGGACGGCTGGTCGTTTTGTCCAAAACGCTGCGCGATGTCCACCGGTTTGGCTTCGAGACGCTCCTGAAGCTCGCCACGGCCGGTACGAAGCTGGTCGACGATGCGATTTCAGTCATCGAAACCTTTCCCCACGTGGCGCTGGCATGATGGGCGCGATTTTCGAGAAAGGCCATCATGACGGACCCGAGAAACTATGTTGGCCAGTCCCCTCGATCCAGGGACTCGAGGCCGACCAGGTTGTTGGGGTATCGCCGATGAAGAAGCCGCTGGTCCTGATCTGCTCGCAAGATGCCGAGTTCTATCTGCTCTACAGCCACATACTGGAGGTTGACGGTTTCAGCAGTGAGACGGCAGACGGCGCGAAGGCTGCGCTGGCCTTGGCCGAACAACGGGAGCTTCAGGCCGTAGTGCTGGATTGCGACCCAGCCAGCATAAACGGGTCCGCAATTTGCGCCCACCTCAAGCGGGAACCGCGCACCACCGACCTGCCTATCATCGCCCTGATCGCGCCTGGCGCCGAGCACCAGCACCTCGATCTCTTGAAGGCAGGCGTTGAGAGCTTTGTGCGGCCGGTGGCTCCGGCCAAGCTGCTCGACTGCCTGCGGGCGAGGCTCGGGCTGACCAAGCGTGGTCCGAACGGGGTTGAAAACGACAGTTGGATTTGTTGTGGAGGCCTGGAGATGAAGCTCGATGCCCATCGGGTTCGCGGTAATGGCCACGACATCCATCTCGGACGGATCGATTTCAACGTGCTGCGGCTTATGATTGAGGCCCCCGGCAAGGTCTTCAGCCGGGACGAGCTTATCGGGGCGGCCTGGCTGCCCAACATTCATGTCGGTGCACGCACCGTCGATGTCCATATCAGCCGAATCAGGAGGGCGCTGAAAACGGCCTTGCCCGGCAGCGTCATTCGCACCGTCAGGTCGGCCGGCTACTCGCTCGAGAAGCCGGACGACTGAAATCGGTGATCGAACGTGGTGCCGCTCTCTCTTCCTCCGGAGAGCGGTGTTGCCGCTTTGAGGCGCTCCTAACGAACACCAGGAGAAGCAGGCAAATGGAATTTAAAAGCATATTCAGTGTGACGGGTGCTGATCATTCTGATGAGGACCTCACAACAGCTGCCGGACTGTGTGCCGAGGTCGGCGCGCACCTATCGGTACTCATTATACCGCCTCCATTACTCTTGATGTCGTCTCCGCCCCCCGAATGGAATACAGGACGTGCACAGGCAATTGCAGTACCGAACTATCGATTTCAGCAAATCGAGAAATTTTCACAGGACGTGACCAGA
Source organism: Mesorhizobium sp. M7A.F.Ca.MR.362.00.0.0 (assembly GCF_004023175.1). Lineage (NCBI taxonomy): Bacteria > Pseudomonadati > Pseudomonadota > Alphaproteobacteria > Hyphomicrobiales > Phyllobacteriaceae > Mesorhizobium > Mesorhizobium sp. M7A.F.Ca.MR.362.00.0.0. The sequence goes on along the minus strand of NZ_RZTF01000042.1, from coordinate 3,921 downwards.
ATGGAAAGACGGTCCGCGGATATCCTCAAAAGGCTGAAAGCTATGTCGCTTTCCTGTGACGTTGACACCGACTATTGCGATCCGGCTAGCCTCGGTGAAGTGGCACGACAGCGGGCGCTCTGCGCTGACCTGACGATCGTTGGAGGAGACCTCCTCAACGATGAGACTCTCGGACCTCCTGTTGTCAACGGCTGCTTGTTCGATAGCGGAAAGCCGGTGCTCATCGTGCCGAAGGGCGTTAAGGCGACGCTGTCGCCTCGACGCGTGCTGGTCGGCTGGGATTCGCGTGTAGAGGCCTCGCGTGCGGTTCGGGAAGCTCTTAGTATCCTATCCGCTGCCAAGGAAGTCTGTGTCGCTATGGTCGATCCAAAGGCGCAAAACAACGGGAAAGGCGCGCAGTCTGGAGCTGACATCGCTGCCTATCTTACTCGGCACGGTGCTCGGGTCTCCGTTGACCTGCTTAAGAGCGCCGGCAAATCGGCGGGCACAGTGCTGACCCAGCACGCGAACGACATCTGTGCTGACATGATGGTTATGGGTGCTTATGGCAGCCGTGGGCTGCGTGAGCGGATTTTCGGCGGTCCGCCGAGCTGGAGCTTTGGGAAGACCACATTGCCGCTGTTTTTGGCTCGCTGATCAGCTCCGTAGGAACACCGATCAGCTCGTAGGACCGCCAACCAGCCCGAAGTCGTCGTCGGTTACCGGTCGGATTGCGGAGACATGGCTGGATCCGCGAACATCTTGCGACGCTTGTCAGAGCCAAACCGGACGCCTCGACTGCTTCACGACGCTCTCGTGAACCAACTCGTGCGAGATCGTCCGCAACGGGCAGTAAAGACGAACGGCTGCAGCAGACCGCAGCCAAGCCACAGGGCGGGTGTACCAGGAGACCCCGCCTCGTGCGCGAACCCTGTTGGAAGGCCCCTTATCAGTACCCGGACGCGCGTCAAATCGGCGGCTGTCCCTGTCAGCCTGCGGTGTGCAAGGGCCGCTGCCGCGGAGCTTCCCCTGCCCGTCGGGCGTGCGACAATGTCGGATTCCAGACGAGCTGGAACTGCGCGAAGTCGTTGGTTTGACAGGTCTTTATCCGGCACGCCGCATGCATGGGAGTCTCCGAAAGCATTAAGAGCCGTTATCCATGGTTACGCCCCTCGAAAGAAAGAGCCGCTTCCGTCGTGGCAGGGAAACAGCCACTCCTGGGGTGGAGGCCGGCGCTAGAAGCCGCCGTAAGATCCGGAAGAGCCGCGCGACAGCATCACACACTTTCCTTCTGCTCTTGGGTTCGGATCACGCCGCGCCGCTGTCGATGCCGCCGACATTGAGCCCAAGACCTGGAAGGCGGCACACGCTTTTGCTGTCCTCTCAGTCGGGACCGCGGCTCAAGCATGCCTGTGAGGTTCGCATTGCTCAATGCCCGGCGATCGACGTCAACATGCCGCTGAGTTGGAAAACACTCCTAGAGGAGTAAGGATAAGTGGACCTCTTTTGTATTGGTGTGGGTGCTGGACCATCTAATTTGAGCCTTGCGTGTCAGATACAGGAAGAGATTGCGCAAGGGGCACTGTTCCTGGACCGGGAGGTCGATTTCCGAGGACATCCAGGCAGCGCTTTCGATTGCGCGGAGCTCCAGGTCGGCCACTTCCAGGATCTGGTTACTCTGGTCAATCCGCGATCAGCCTACACATTCGTAAACTACCTCCACGAGAACGGGCGTCTTTACAATTTCCTCAATGCGCAATTTCACGGGGTGCTTAGAGCCGAGTTCGCCCAATATCTCAACTGGGCGTTCCAGAAGAATCCGCTTGTCCGTGGCGGCGAGGCCGTTCGCGAAATCCGCTTTGACGGCGAGTTTCGCGTGCGGACGGACAACGCGGTCCTTGATGCAAGAAACCTCGTCATCGACATAGGCAAGCAGGCGCAAATTCCGCCTCAGTTTCATGGCTGGACTGGACCCAACCTATTCCACTCATCTGAGTTGGCCCACATCAATCCTGAGGTGCAAAAAAAGCATGTCTGCGTTGTTGGCGGCGGACAGTCGGGAGCCGAGCTGCTACTGCACCTTGTCGGCCGGCCGAAAGAACGGCGGCCCGCGGCGATCACATGGGTCTTGACGCGCGAGATGCCTTTCGACGACCACGCGTTCACAAACGGGCTGTTCACGCCATGCTTCTCGGATCGTTTTGCTGCGATGAGCGAGGTGCATCGACAGCTGTTCCTGCGGCGTTTCGCGCTTGCCTCCGAGGGCATTTCAGAAAGCAAGTTGCGCGCGGTCTATCAGGCACTCTACCACCACGCCTTTCTCGAGCCACACCAATGCGAGATCACATTGCGGCCAAGTTGCAACGTGTCGCGCTGCATCAATGCCGGAGCAGGGCACAGGCTCACGCTGCAACGCGGCTTGGACAACATCGGAGAAGTAACCGCCGATATCGTCATCCTGGCCACCGGGTACGAGAAACCGCTGCCGGGTTTCCTAGAACCGATCGCAGATCGCCTCGAACAGATCGGCAATGAGCTCGCCATCGGCGAGGATTTTTCGGTGTACTGGGACGGACCGCGAGACCGACGCCTTTTCGTTCAGAACGCCTGCCTTGGACAGCGCGGGCTGGCTGATCCGAACTTTGGGCTGCTGGCCTGGCGAGCGCGCCGCATCCTTGACAGCCTTCTGCGGCGCGCGCCATGCGCCAATCCCGAGCATCTAGGGTTCATCAACCGTCCCTTGACGGAGTGCTGGCCCGACCTCGGAGTCGAACAAATGGGCAGCGGGATATGATTCGTCGATATTGATGATCGGCGGTGGCATTCAGGAAAGATTTCCGCCTCTGGCGGCAAAAGCGGGACGAGCAATATTCCTACGGCGTCAGATCGCTCTGCTCGCGCTTGAGCAAGGTAGCGTCGCGCGACTCCTGCTTGGCGTGAAACAGCAAAGGGCATTCAATCACGATGCAGCTTTACGTGCTGTCGGGCTCAACGCCACGTGGATCGAGCCCAACGCCGCCGTTGGCAACCGCGACGCGAATTATGACGCCGGGCCACATGCGGCGGTGGCTGCAAGGGTACCGAGCCTCTCCCGCACTTTCGACCCCATCGCCGAAGTGCGACTACTCCAGGACGCCGAAGCCGGTCTTATCGCCAGCGGGCCAGCCAAACTCTCACCTTCCTAAACCGCAGCCGCTAAGGTGAGCCGTCGAAAGCCGACATTCAGGTTAACGTCAGCTGGCCGTGTTAGGGCTCGCTTATTCAAGGCGGTACCGGCGCTTGCCGAAGCTAAGAAGGGTTGGCATGCCCTTTGCCGTGCTTGATGTGCGGCAACACGGTGAGAGCTCCGCTTGAAGCAAGCGAGAGGGAGCAATGCCCTCGAGACCGTGTCCGATTTTGACTGGAAAATATTCCGCGACAAAAGAGACGAAAGGTGTGGAATGACTTTGGACACCAAGATGGAACTGCGTATGGGGTCCCCGGCTCCTGCGCTGAAAGTGGAGAACTGGCTGCGTGGCGAGCCCCTCACGAACTTTCGGCCCGGCAAGGTCTACCTCGTTGAGTTTTGGGCGACTTGGTGCCGACCATGTGTCCACGCCATGCCCCATTTGATCGAACTGCAGGAGAAATATAAAGACAGCGGATTTGAGATTATCGGAGTCGCAGCTTGCGAAAAGGCTGCAACCGCGGACGAAGCGCGGACCAACGTGGATGCCTGGCTGACCGAGAAGTTCCCGAATCTGAATTATCGTATCGGGTTCGATTACATTGGCGAAATGAACAAGCTCTGGATGGATCCCAGCTCTTCGATTGGGATTCCCACCTCGTTCGTGGTCGACCGCGACGGCCACATCGCTTTTATCGGCCACCCGGCGGAACTCGATGACGTTTTGCCGAAAGTCCTTAACGGCAGCTGGCGCAGCAGCTATGAAGCGAAAGCCG
>NZ_RZTF01000430.1:1705-5231 GCF_004023175.1 Mesorhizobium sp. M7A.F.Ca.MR.362.00.0.0 | reverse complement strand
ATCCAGCTCAGCGAGGCTTTGGCCGAGCAGGTGGCAGCGCACGTCCTGGAGAACCAGCGTGTCGTGCGTGTCACGGTAAGGGTGGAGAAGCTCGAGCTCGGCCCTGGCGGCGTCGGCGTCGAGATCGAACGCAAGCGCCAATCGGCGGGACGCGGCGCTGCCTCCGGCACTGCCGGCCGAAAAGACCGGAGCGTTGTTTTCCGGCCGCGCCAGGAACGCCCCGAAATGCTCCGACGGGCCATCGTCAAGCTTGGCGGCAGCACGGCCCATGCGGCGGAGATGAAGAGCTGGATCGCAGCGCTGGCGGGTTCCAGGCTGCCGATCGTCATCGTGCCCGGCGGCGGCCTCTTTGCCGACCATGTGCGCGAGACGCAGACACGCATGGATTTTTCCGACGCCGCCGCGCATGCCATGGCGATCCTGGCCATGGAGCAGTTCGGCCATGTCATCCTCGACCGGGACGAAAGACTGACGCCGGCACGGTCGCTGGACGAGATCGGGCGAGCGTTGGAGGCGGGCAAGGTTCCGGTGTGGCTGCCGTCGTCACTGGCACTGCCGGCGCTGGATGTTCCGGCCTCGTGGGACATTACCTCCGATTCTCTGGCCGCCTGGCTTGCCGGCAAGCTTGGCGCAAACGCGCTGTTGCTTATCAAGCAGACCGGTGCATTCTTCGATGGCGATACCGCTGACAGCCTGAGGACCCGAGGCATTGTCGACCCGGGTTTTGCCGCCATGCTGCCCGACGGCGTCGATTTCCATCTCGCCGGTCCGAAGGATGCTGCCGAGGCCGGCGCGATGCTCGCGTTGGGCAAGCTGCCCGGCACCAGGATCGTGGCTTCAACAGGGTCGTCGGCAAAGAAGGCGGGATAGCCGATGGTGAAGCTGCATGTGCCGCGCTGGGCATGGGTTTTGACGGGTTCCGGGCATTTCTTTACGGAGAGCTTCGCACTTGTTCGCCAACTCGAACATTGCGATGTCTTCGTGTCGAAGGCTGCCAACGAAGTGTTGCGCATGTACAAGCTTAAACTTGATTTCCCGGAGACGACGCGCGTGCTGCACGACAAGACCGCGAGTGCGATCCCTGTCGGCGAATTCTACCACGGTGTCTATCACACGGTCGTGGTGGCGCCGGCCACGTCCAACACGGTCGCCAAATGCGTGCATGGCATTTCGGACACGCTCGCCACCAATGTCTTTGCCCAAGCCGGAAAGTGCCGTGTGCCAGCCATCGTCTTTGCTTGCGACACCGCGCCGGAACTCGAGACCCAGGCACCGCACGGGCTGGTCAAGGTCTATCCGCGCAGGATCGACCTGGAAAATACCAAGCAGTTGAAGAGTTTCGAGCGGACCCAGGTGGTCGAATCGCTCGCTGATCTCGAAGCCTCGCTCACACGGCGCCGGGCCGAACTCGCAAGCGATGGCTGAGCGGCTGGTTTTTCTTACCGGCCATCTGGCCAAGGCGCGGCTGGAACGGCTGCTGGCCGGGCTGGGCAGAACCGCATTCGCGTGGGAAGTCGTCGACGTCGGCGTCAAGGTCGCCGCGCTGATGAGCGAGGAAATTGTGAAGCGTCGGCTCACCCTGACAGGAGACGCCGGCCGCGTCATCCTGCCCGGACGCTATCGGGGAAACATCGAGCACCTGTCGGAGCATTTCGGCGTGCCCTTTGTGCGCGGCCCCGACGAGATCGCTGACCTGCCGGCCTTCCTTGGCCGGGCGGGCAAACCGCCGGATCTGACGCGTCACGATATGCGCATCTTCGCCGAGATCGTCGATGCGCCGATGCTGTCGGTCGAGGCGCTGATGGCGAGGGCCTCGATGTTGGCCGCGGCCGGCGCCGATGTCATCGATCTGGGCTGCCTGCCGGAGACGCCGTTTCCATTGCTGCCGGAGGCTGTGCGAGCGCTCAAGGCACGGGGATTTATGGTCAGCGTCGATTCGGCCAGCGTGGACGAACTGACGATCGGGGCACGCGCCGGCGCGGACTATCTTCTCAGCCTCGATGAGAACACGCTGCCGTTGATCTTCGACCATAGGGCTACGGCAGTGTTGATACCGTCCACGCCCGGCGATCTGGATTCGCTCGGCCGGGCCATCGAAGCCGCTCAAAAGGCCGGCGTTGCCTTCATTGCCGATCCCGTGCTCGACCCGATCCATTTCGGCTTCGCCGTTTCACTCGGGCGCTTCATCGAGGCGCGGCGCCGCTGGCCGGACGCCGAATTGCTGATGGGTACCGGCAATCTCACCGAATTGACCGACGCGGACAGTTCCGGTGTTACGGCCGTTCTAGCGGGACTCTGCTCGGAACTCCGGATCCGAAACGTGCTGGCGGTGCATGTCAGCCCACACACGGTGCGGACGATCGAGGAGCACGATATCGCCCGCCGCGTCATGTTGGCTGCTTGCACGGACGGCGCGTTGCCGCGCGGCTATCACCCAGGCCTGTTGCAGGTCCACGATCGCAAGCCTTTCACAGCCTCAACCGACGATATCGAGGCATTGGCGGCCCAGGTGCGCGACGCCAACTTCCGGATCGCGGTAGCGGAGGACGGCATCCATGTTTTCAATAGCAAAGGGCATGCGGTTGCCACGGATGCGTTCGAACTTTTTGCCGGGCTGGACGTCAACGCCGATGGCGCACACGCTTTTTACCTCGGCGCGGAACTGATGAAAGCGGAGATCGCGTGGCGCCTCGGCAAGCGTTATGTGCAGGACGAACCGCTCGCATGGGGCGTTGCCGCGCCGGCTCCTGAAACCGACCGTACCCGTCTTGCCGAGCCGGGCAAGACGCTCCGCGCAAGGAAAGAGCGCTAGACCATGCCCTACATTCGCGAATCGATCATCACGACGGTCAACAAGGCAGGCAACGTCCACATCGCGCCGATCGGCATCATTGCCGAGAATGACGGCTGGGTGATTGCACCGTTCCGGCCGTCGGTCACGCTCGACAATCTCGCCGAAGTGCCATTCGCCATCGCCAATTATACCGACGACGTGCGTGTCTTTGCCGGCTGCCTGACAGGCCGCAAGCATTGGCCAACCGTTCCGGTTGACGGGTTTCCGGTGCCGAGGCTCGAGGCGGCGCTGGCGTATTCGGGCCTCCAAGTCCAGGCGGTCGATGACAATGGCGTGCGCCCCCGCCATTTCTGCCGCGTGGTGCGGGAGGAAGCGCTCGCGCCGTTCACCGGCCTCAACCGAGCTAAGGCGGCGGTGCTTGAGCTGGCCATCCTGGTTAGCCGGCTCGGCATGCTGCCGCGCGACAAGATCGAGGCGGAAATCGCCTACCTTTCGATTGCCATCGAAAAGACCGCAGGCGAGGGCGAAAAGGAAGCCTGGGGCTGGCTGATGCAGCGTGTCAGCGATCACTTGACCGCCAAAGGTTCCGGTAGCGAGGACGCGCGGGGTTAGGCCGAGCGCCGCACCCTGCTTACAACGGATATCCCGCCAAAAGCGCTACCGCGGACGCGGGGGCCGCGCTGCTCGCTTGCCCGCGAACGGTGTCATCGGCGGGGGTGATGTCGGCGAAAT
>NZ_RZTF01000430.1:0-1695 GCF_004023175.1 Mesorhizobium sp. M7A.F.Ca.MR.362.00.0.0 | reverse complement strand
TCCATGCGTTCGGCCAGTCGCCTGATCTGCCAGCGACCGATTCCGGCCCCGACGATCGGGACATCCCGCGGCAAGGTCCCGGCAACCAGAGACGCTGCATCGTGCACTTTGCGCAGTTGCTGCTCGCTGAACCAGCGCGCGACTTCACCCCATTCCGGCGGGGTCAGGTCAGTGGCGTCGCGCCCCACCATGCGCGCCAGCCGCGCGATCGAGCCGTCCACGGTCTTTTCCTTGCCGTCGGCGGGAGGGTGCCTGTCGTCGTCCTCGTCGAGCACGCCCAGGATGCGATGCGCGTCGGCGATCGAGGCGAAATACTCGTTCATCAGCGGCGTTAGCCTGCCATGGACGGGAGCCGACGAGGCTACGCCGAACAGGAATGTCCTGGTAAAGCCGGTATAGACCAATTCGCCGGTTAGAAGCCGTCCGGCGTCGGTGTAGCCGTCATTGGCCACGGCGCCGTTCTTGATGGCGATAATATCGGTGGTGGTGGAGCCCATGTCGACGAACAGGGCATCGCCGGCGAGTTTTGCCACCAACAAGGCTGTCGCGTGCCAATTGGCAGAAGCCACATCGGCGCCTAACTGCGCTGCCTGCTCGACCCCGACGAAACCGGATGGTCCGGCATAGACCAGCTTTTTGTCTGTGGGGAAATGGGTGGAAATCTGACCCAGCAGAGCCGCTACGCCGACATCGCGGGACGGAAAGATGTCCGACAGTTCGCCTGTCATGGTGAATGCGTTGAGATCCGCACCCGCGTAGATCGGAGCCGTTTCGTCGAGGGCTGAAGCCAGCTTGTGCAGGCCTTGCCAGAGCGGCGTTGCGATCGTTACCGCCTCGACGATGCGACCGTCTTGTGCGCGGGTCACCTTCAGATGCGCGCCGCCAATGTCGAAACCGGCAATGATGCCCTTTCTTTTTTCCACGCTTCAAGCTTTCATGACGGGGGCAATTGGTCGGTGAAAAAAGCGTTGCGTATTATTCCGGTTCTCGACCTGAAAGACGGCGTGGTGGTTCGCGCCCAGCAGGGAAAACGCGATCGCTACAGGCCGATCGTTACGCCTCTCAGCCGAAGCCCCGATGTCGTCGCGGTCGCTGAAGGACTGCGTGGGCTTTATCCTTTTTCGACCTTCTACATCGCAGATCTGGACGCTATCGAAGGCGGAGCGCCAAACAGCGGCGCACTCGCCCGGCTGAGGACGATGGCGGAGCCGCCGGCACTTTGGGTCGATGCCGGCGTGGCCGACGAAAAGACCCTTTTGGCGGCGCTTGCCGAACGCTCGCTGTCTCCTGTTCTGGGCTCTGAATCGCAGCGGGACGACATGTTGCTGCGGCGTTTTTGCGATCATCCCGATCTCATCCTGTCCCTTGATTTCATCGGCGATAGTTTTTGCGGACCGCGTTCTCTTCTCGAAGAGCCCGAGCTTTGGCCGCAAAAGGTGATTGTCATGACGCTGGCCAAGGTCGGTGCGGCCGCCGGTCCTGACTTCGGGCGGTTGCAGGAGGTCAAGGCCAAGGCCGGAAATCGCGCCGTCATCGCGGCCGGCGGCGTCCGAGATGAGGCCGACATCAGCGCCTTGTCCGCGATGGGTGTCGCCGCGGCGCTGGTCGCAACCTCATTGCACAACGCTACGCTCACACCCGGCCGCCTCGCGTCACTCGGCGCCTGATCATCGTTGCTCATCGGCTCCCGAAGGA
>NZ_RZTF01000429.1:3659-5235 GCF_004023175.1 Mesorhizobium sp. M7A.F.Ca.MR.362.00.0.0 | reverse complement strand
TACCTGGACCGGCGCAAATGAGGACGCGGACTCCCTAGTTGACAGTGCAGAAAGAAGCGTGGCCAGTCAAAGCGCCCTAGCTGCTCAGAGTGGTAGGCCAATCACAGCGGCTCAAGCAGCGGCCAGTGCCCAAGTGTTGGTCGCGGCGGTATGGCAATGAGTTCAGCTTAGTGGTCAAGCTTGACGGCCGAAACGATCTCGATCTCGGTGAGATCGGCGCCATCATCCCACACGAATGCTAGTCCGTCGTCCGCCTCATAGTCGAACGCCAAACGTCGAGCCTCATGCTCATCACGTGCGTTAATCTCTATCTCGGCGACCTTTTCGACATAACGTCGAACCTTGACATGAAATTTGCTCATCATCTCGGCAATGTAACAGATAGAATGTCAGGCTCCAAGATGTCTTCTGCCCTCATGATCATTGTGCATCATTCTGATGCACACCAAGTTTGCACCATGACCAACAAAGCACGACATGCCTCCCAGCAACGCAGGGTATGTCGTGAAACAAATTGCGAAAACACCAGAGATCATCGCGCGCCTCAAAGAGGCCGGCGCGTCGGTTGACGATGTCGCCGTTTTCGAAGCGATCGCCCTAAACAACCGTCCTCTCCGCAAGCGTCAGCACGTCTACAACGGCGCGATCGCCCAGCGGTCAATGCTCCTGGAAATGGCACTGGCGCTCGAGACCGAGAGCCGACCCCTCCAGATCATGCATGACGGCTCAGAGTTACCGATCGGTCGGGTCTTCCGCGGTCAAGTGTTTGACGGCCAAGACACTGAACTACGCGTCCTCTTCTGGATCGATAAGACCCACGAGGACAAGATCAAGCAGGTGGACAACGGCACCATCGACCAGGTCTCGGTCGGCATCCTGCCGAAGCAGATGATCTGCTCGGCTGACGGCTTCGACTTCTTCGGTCCCGACGCGGACTTCGAAACCATATTCACCGGCACCACTCCCAATGGGCACAAGGTCGGTGAGAACGGCGTCTACTGCAAGATGGTTGGGCTAGAAGGCTTCTTCGAGACCTCGCTCGTCGGGCAGGGCGGCGCCCAAAACGCGCGCATCGTGAACAGCGATCAAAGCCATTTCTCGCCTCACATGAAGGCACTGGCCGCGAGGGCTTCTCTCGATCGTCTCGCACTCACCGCAACAGCAAATACGGACAAGCCAATCATGGACACCAAAGAACTCCTCGCCGAACTGCGCTCCACCGAAAAGGAGAGCATGAAAGTCGCAATCGAAAACGAGCAGCTGAAGGCCACAAACCTTGCACTGACCGGCGAGCGCGACACGCTCAAGACCCAGCTCGAAGCCGCCTCCCAGACGGCGCCTGCGGTCAAGACCGAACTCGACGCGCTGAAGGTCAAGCACGAAGCCACCGAGGCCAATCTGACCGCGGCCGACACCGCTCTCCGCGACATCTGCAAGAAGGCACTCACGGCGGCCGGCCAGGTCGACGCTGCGGTCCCGGAGAAGCTCGACGAGGTCGTGGCCAAGATCACCGAGCTCAAGATCAACCTGACCGCCGGTGGAACGGCCAAGGGTGCCGAAAGCGACCTCAAAGCCT
>NZ_RZTF01000429.1:0-3635 GCF_004023175.1 Mesorhizobium sp. M7A.F.Ca.MR.362.00.0.0 | reverse complement strand
CGTTCCGAACCCGCCGCTAATCGCAACCGCAACAGCCAACAGCCAACAGGGAAGAACGAAAAATGCCCACCTATTCTCACCAGAATGTCACGCTGCGCGGTTTCCACTGGGAAGTCTCGTCGCTCACCTTCAACCTCGCCACCGGCATCACGACCAATGACGTCGGCAAGGCCGTATCGGTCGACACCTCCGGCGCCAACAAGGTCAAGCTGTCCGGCGATGGTGACACCATCATCGGCCGCCTCGCGTCGGTCGAAGATCGCTCCGTCGAAGGCACTCTCATCGGCGCCGTCGAGCTTCAGTTCGCCAACCTGCTTCCGATCAAGGCAGCTGCGGTCGTTGCGATCGGCGACACCGTCGTGGGCGCCGGCGCGGGCGAGGTGAAAGCCGCCGGAGCTGCGGACCACAGCAAGAACTTCGTCGCTGAGATCATCGGCACCAACGCCGTGGTCGTCAAAGTTTAATCGAACCCCGAACGAAACGAGGAATTCCGAAAATGCAGTACAAGCCTCTCTCTCAGGTCAAGCGTCGGGGTGTCGAAACTCTCGCCGCGCTGAAGTCCGAAGACGCCCAGGCGTCGAAGGGCGCCGGCCAGAAGTTGCTGTCCGAAGCCAAGTCGTTTGGCCTCGGCATGCGCGACTACCTCAATCTCGCGATCGACGTCCGTCGCTCCGAGGATGCGGAAAAGCTCTATCGTGACGACAAGGGCTATCTGTCGGGCTACGAAGCCACGCTGGCTCACCTGAACCTGCCGATCCAGAACGACTTCGAGCGCGGCATCGTGCTGGAAGCTGCGTCGGACACGTTCCAGACGTTCCCCGGCGTCCGCGCCATCTTCCCGGAAGTCGTCGACGACGTCGTCCGCTGGAAGTTCCGCCAGGACAACCTGGAGACGACCTCGGCAATAGTCGGCTCGAGCCGCACGATGTCGGGCGTCGAGCTGATCTCCACGGTGGTGGACGACAAGGCCGATGACTACCAGGTCGTGTCGGCTGTCGCCGAACTCGGCCGCTTCCCGGTCAAGACGATCCGTCTGTCCGAGCAGTCGGTCAAGTTCTACAAGCACGGTGGCGGCTACCGCTTCTCATACGAGTTCGACCGCCGCGCCAGCATCGAGACGCTGGTGCCGTACGTCAACCGTATGGATCGCGAGAAGGAGATGTCGAAGGTCCGCGCGGCCACGCACATCCTCGTCAACGGCGACGGCGTGAACCCGGCCGCTCCGGTCGTGAAGCAGGCTGATTTCGTGGCCGCTGCCACGAATAAGAAGCTGAACTACGAGGCGCTGCTCCGCTGGTTCGTGGCCCGTGCCCAGGCCGGTATCCCGATCGACACCGTTGTCGGCAACTGGGACACCTACATCGACTGGCTGCTGCTGTTCGCCATTCCGACGTCGAATGCAAACCGCACCGACGCCGAAAACCTGGCGGCCTCCGGCTTCCAGATCGGTGGCGTGCCGATCCTGCGTGGCACGGTGAACTTCGCCCTGTCGTCCGCTGCAGCCGGCAAGCAGCTCATTGGCATGTCGCGCGGTGACACGCTGGAAGAGCTCAATGAAGGTGGCTCGCAGATCGAGGAGACCGAGCGCGCGATCACCAACCAGTCGATCACGTTCACCAAGTCCGAGAACACCGGCTACAAGCTGGCCTTCTCCGACACCCGGTCGATCTACGACTACGACAGCACCGACGACTAAGAACCCCAGGCCCGCCGCCCTAGAGGCGGCGGGCTCTTTTCGGTGTGAGGAAAATCATGATCAAATTGCTTGCTGAAACCAAGGGCTCTTTCCAACTCCACGACCTGGCCCATCAGGGCCAGCGCATCCACGCCCGCCGGCCGAGTGTCATCGAGAATTCACATTTCATCCAGGACCGTATCGGCCGCGGCCAGGTCCGGATCATCGGTGAGCTGAAGGCCGAGGCGACCGACGAAGCGTTCGTCGCCTACATGAAGGAAGCCGAGGGCGACATGCAGTTCGCGATCGACGCCTTCATGGCCGAGTACGGCGCCGAGGCGGCCGAGTCCGCCGACCAGCCGAGGAAGCGTGCCAGCCGGAAGCCCAAGGAGACCAAGACCGAAGGCTCCGAAGGTGGAGCTGACGCCTGATGCGTACCTTTGAGGCCGGCAGGGACGTAACCCTTCCTGTCAACCTGACCTACAACGGCCAGCCTGCCGTCCCGGATACCGGGACGGCAGAGCTGTCGGTGACAGGTCCGGATGGCGCTGTCCTCTTCACGCAGGATCTCACCACCGGCCCGACCGACGTCGTGCTGGTCGTGACGGTTCCCGCCGAGCACAACGAGATCTCCACGTCATTCTCCCGGCGCATCGTGCGTGTGAGTGCCCAGCGGGGTGGCATCCCGTTCGACGTCGTGACGATGTATCGCCTGGTGCCGACGATCCTTTACTCCGTCCAGCCAAAGGACGTGCGCTCGTTCCTGGGCGTGAATGAAAGCGAGCTGCCCGACGAGGACGTTGATCTCTCGGCCGCGCTCCTGAACCTTGAATTCCAAGTCACCCGCGCAACCCTGGCCGCCGCGCTCACCTCCGGCGAAGAGGCCGAGTTGCGCGCGAACGATGCCGTCCTGTATCGAGCCGTCCTCGACATCATCCCGTCGCTCGCCAACCGCGTGGCCCAGGAGGAGACGGATGGCGCCCTGAGTTTCAAGCGTAATGCCCGCAAGGATTTCTCGGAGCTGAAGAAGTCCGCTGAGGATCGCCTGTCGGCCGCCCTGACAATCATCAACCCAGGCATCGACCCCGGCTATGCCATCCTGATCACCACGACCGACGCCGATCCGATCACGGGTGCATAATGGCCAGCCTCCACACAGCCGCCCGCCGTTTCCAGACGCTGATCTACAAGGAAAACGGTCAGCCCTTCAATGGCACCATCATGCCGGTCGACGAGGGTAAAGTCCCGACCTACGACTTCTCGTCTCCACGATTGATGCTCCGCACGATCATCGCGGGCGTCGTCAAGCCGCGCGACATCGTCCTGGACGAGCAAAACCGGCGCTTCATCGTCGCCAACAACGGCTACTCTCCGTACGGCGAGCAGTTCACCTTTCGGCTGTTCCAGGTGCTGGCCGACCTGGCCTGGAAACGCCACGCGAGCCAGACGGACACTCTCACGGGCCTGAAGCGCGGCCAAGCGGCCGAGGATCTCGGCTTGATTGCATGCACGGTTGAGATGACGGGCCGGGAATACCCCGAGCCGGCGACCAACCTCTCGGAGGAGACACGCCGGATCATCACCGGTGCTCAGATCCAGCTCGGGGACCAGGTCGACGACGCCATTGTCCGAAGACTCGATACGGCCCTCGGGGTGACCTATGCCGAGATCCGCTAAGGCAAAAATCACCGTCACGTTCCGGCAACACGACACAGGCCAGAAGCCGTTTGCCGGTGGCAGCGCTTCTGTGTCGGTCGGTCGATCGGTGAACCAGTTCGTGACCTCCGACATGGGTGAGCTCCCTGGCGTCGTTGCCGCCAGCCTCGCCAAAACGATCGACAGGTCGAACCGGACCAACTTCTTCAGCACCAAGGCCGAGACCCTGGCTAGGAGGATCTCTGACAGCATCGACGCGGAGCTGCGCAAGATTGGGCAGTTCATCGGCTCCGAGCTGATCGGC
>NZ_RZTF01000428.1:0-5243 GCF_004023175.1 Mesorhizobium sp. M7A.F.Ca.MR.362.00.0.0 | reverse complement strand
GCTCGAACATCAGGATCTTCCTGAGATGATCGAGATGGTCGCGCACATAGGCGCGCTTTTCCAGGATCGTGCCCTTGGGGACACTGGGATAGCCGCCGGTGACGATCCTGAGCGGCTCGCCGCCGGTATGCATATCGACGACGGTGAGCGTCATGCGATGGGCCCCGTTCAAGCTGAAGACTTGCCGAAGAGGGCCTGCAATTTGCCGAATGGCATGGCGGCGCGGGTGAAGCCGAAGGTGCCGTCCTGCTGGATCTCGCGCGCCGCCGTTTCCAGCATGCCATAGGCGAAATTGGTCAGCCACGGCCCGAGCGAGATGCGCTTGACGCCGGCCATGGCGAGGTCGGCGATGGTGAAGCCAGGCTTTGCCATGACATTGACCGGCTTGCTGACCGCCGAGCAGAGCGTGCGGATCATCTCGACGTCGGCGATGCCTGGCGCGTAGAGCACGTCGGCACCGGCCTTCTCGAATGCCTGCAGCCGCTTGATGGTGTCGTCGAGGTCGGACTTGCCCCACAGGAAATTCTCGGCCCGCGCGGTGAAGACGAAATCGCGCTTCAGCGCCCGCGCCGCTTCCACCGCCGCCGCAACGCGCTCGACGGCGTGCGCGAAATCATAGATCGGCTTGTCCGGATCGCCGGTGTGGTCCTCGATCGAGCATCCGGCAAGACCGGCCGCTTCCGCCGCGAAGATGGTTTCAGCGGCCTGCTCGGCGCTGTCGCCCTTGCCTTTCTCGAGGTCGGCGGAGACAGGCAGGCTGGTCGCCGCCGTCACCTCGCGGCAATGGTGGATCATCTGGTCGAAGGTTACGGCGCCATCCGGCAGGCCGCGTGAAAAAGCAAAGCCGGCGCTGGTCGTCGCCAGCGCCGTGAAACCGAACGAGGCCAGCAGCTTCGTCGTGCCAATATCCCAGGGATTGGGCATGACGAAGGTCGAGGCATGCAGGTCGCGAAAGATCTTGCCCTTGTCCATGGTAGTTCCCCCATCATGTGCGGTGTGGCTAAGCGGATTTTATCCTGCCCGATTTGACCGGGCAAACGAATGCGGTTGGTTCAGAAGCGATTGGCGTTCACTCCTGCCAATTTGTCCAGCGCGTCGGAATCCTTGGTGTAGCGCGATGTCTTCTTGTCCCAGTGATAGGTGACGGAGATCTCGTGGGACTCTGGTCTGGGCGGAGTGTCGTCGCAGCTTTCGCCGTTCAGCACAGTAGAGTCGGTCACGGTCACCTTGATGGCGGCATAAGGCTGACCATCGGCAATGCCCTGAAAAGCTACATCCTGCTTGCGGCTGTAGGCGCACAGGTTTTCATCGAACGTATAGATCATGTCGATCGGTTCGAACTTGTCGTCGCGGATCATGATCAGCGGCGTGATCACATAGTTCTGGCTCGAATTGAAATGCGCGCTCATGGTGATGAGGACGTCATCGTTGGCGCCGACGGAAAGCTTGCCCGGTTCGCGGAAATAGGTGCCGCGGTCGAGCGCGACATTGACGGCGTCGAGCAGCTTCGGCTTGGCCGTGATGTCGTAGAGCGCCAGCACAGCATAGCCTTCGGCGCTGTCGGGAGAATCGCCAAGGTCGAACAGCATGGTCAGCCGATCCTTGCCGCCGGCCTTGATGGCGAGCACCGCGGCATTGGAAAAGCCCGAGGTCTCGGGCGGCGAACCGCCGCTGTCCGGTCCCTCGATATGGCGCATCCCGATCGGCAATCCGCCCCTGTAGAAGCCGTGATTGTCCGCGGCAACGTCGGGGATGACCATCCTCGCGAGGTCGAGATAGGTGACATCCGTGCGGCCGGGCAGAGCGCTGCCGAGCTCCGGAAAGCTGATGGCTTGCGCGCCGGCCGCGGTCCATAGAAACGGCGCCAGCATCAAGGCGAGGATGAGGCGGAGCAGGCTGGGGTTCATGCGTGGCCTCGAGTTGGCGGCGCCAAGCTAGCACGGACAATCGAGGCGTACAGCTGCAGGCTGAAGATCAGGTCAGTGGATAGGCACCAGCCCGGCCAGCTCGCGCATGTCGTCGAACAGGATGCCGCCGGCCTGGATCAGGCCGGCGCGGTCGGAATAGGGATCGGCATGGTAGGAAAACACCCGCATGCCGGCGGCGATCCCGGCCTGCGTGCCGGCGACGCTGTCCTCGATGACGATGCAGTCGGCAGGCGCGAAGCCCATGGTCTTGGCCGCATGCAGGAACAGGTCCGGGAAGGGCTTGCCACGGCTGACCATGGTCGAGGAAAACATCGCGTGTTCGAACAGCGGCAGCAGCCCGGTCTGGCCAAGCGTGATGTGCATCTTCGACACCCGGGCCGAGGTGGCGACGCAATAGGCGATACCGGCTGAACGCACGGCTTCGACGAACTCGCGGACGTAGGGGATCGCTTCGACGCCGTGGGCAAACAGGTCCGGCAGGCCGGCGTTCCAGCGATCGACGAAACCGGCGCCGAGCCTGACGCTGGTCTCTTCTTCGATCTCTTTCTGCACCGACGCCATGCTGCGGCCGGAGAAATTCTTGCGGCAATATTCGAAGCTTGTCGGATAGCCGGCAGCGGTCAGCCATTCGGCGAGACGCCGATTGGCCAAATTCTCTGTATCGACCAGGATCCCGTCGCAGTCGAAGATGACAAGCTTAGGCAGTTCAGGCATCAGGCGGTGCCGGTCGATCCGAACCCGCCCGCGCCACGCGCCGTACCACCGGCCAGACTGCGCTCTTCCACGGTCGCCTGGGCCACCGCAGCGAAGATGATCTGGGCGATGCGCATGCCGCGCGTCACGGCAAAGTCCTCGTCGCCGAGATTGATCAGCAGCACCTTCACCTCGCCGCGATAGTCGCTGTCGATGGTGCCGGGCGTGTTCAGAACGGTTAGGCCATGTTTGAAGGCAAGGCCCGAGCGCGGCCGAACCTGACCCTCCATGCCTTCCGGAATTTCCAGGATCAGCCCGGTCGGCACCAAAGCGCGTTTTCCGGGCAGGATCAGCAGCGGCCGGTCCTCGGGCACCGCGGCGCGCAGATCCATGCCGGCGGCACCGGTGCTTTCATAAGCAGGAAGGGGAAGTCCTTCAGCATGCGGCAACCTGACGAAGCCGACGGTCGGACCGATGACGGAGGGAGTTTGAAGGGCTGCGCGCATAAAATCGATCCTATCGGCGCGAACGGCGATTCGGTCAACTCGACTGTAATTCTATCAACGGCTTTCTTTTGGGCGGCACTGTGACCTGGTTTCGGGCACAGGAGTTTTGATGGATTTGTTGCGCTGAAGGATTGCATGCTTGGTGATTGGCGAAAACGTCCATGCTTCGTCATCCACGGGCGAGCAAGGAGCGTAGCGACGCGGCGCAGACCCGAGGATCCATGCCGCGACTCCAACGGGTCACGACGGTGCAGAGTTCTGCGCCGTTGCACTCTTGGGTAGGTCACGGCATGGATACCAGGGTCTCCGCGACGCCGCTTCGCGGCTGCTCCGCCCTGGTATGACGAAGTTGGGGAGGCTTCGGCCAAACGCGAACGTAGCGCTACTACCGCAGTTCCATCGGAACGACGGTCGTTTCCTTGATTTCCTCCATCACGAAGGAAGCGGACACATCCGACAGCGCCACCTTGGCGATCAGCCGCTGGTAGAGCCGGTCATAGGCCTTCACGTCGGCGACGCGGGCGCGCAAGACATAATCGAGGTCGCCGGACATGCGGTAGACGCCGGTGATCTCGGGAAAGCCGGTCACCGCCGCCCGGAACTTCTGCAGCCACTCCGGATCGTGGTTGGACGTGCGGATCAGGATGAAGACGGAAAGGCCAAGCCCGAGCTTTTCGGCATCGACCAGTGCCACCCTGCCGGTGATGACACCAGCCTCTTCCAGCCGCCTCACTCGGCGCCAGCAGGCATTGCGCGACAGCGCCACCCGTTCCGACAGCTGGTCGACCGACAGCGTGCCGTCGCGTTGCAGCTCAGTGAGCAATTTCCGGTCGATTTCGTCAATTTCCAGCGTCATGTGGGATTTTTGTCTCAAGGATCACCGAAATACAAGGACATTTTGAGACCGATGAACCGGCGAAGCGTGTCAGGATACTCATATCAGGAACTTGAAGCGCTGAAGGGGAACCAGCATGTCGGTCGCCAAGATTTTCACCTCTCATCCGGCCAAGGTCGGCGAAACCTATTTCAGCCACATGGGTTTTGCCGCCTGGTTTTCGTCGCGCCTGTTGATGGCGGCGGGCGCCGCGCTCGTTCACGCTTTCTTGCCGTTTCTGTTTGAAACTACCGCCAGCCGAATCGTTCGCGAGCTTTATGAGCGGACGCACAACAGAGGCACACACGCGATCAAGGAGCCTGCGGCTCTTATGGATCGCGCCTAGAGGACGACAGAAGCGATGTGCCGGTGGGCGGCCTATCTCGGTGAAGCGGTCTTTCTCGAAGACATCCTCACGGCGCCCTGTCACTCGCTGATCGCCCAGAGCCATTGCGCCCAGGAAGCGAAATCGCCGACCAATGGCGACGGCTTCGGCCTTGCCTGGTATGGCGACCGCCCGGAGCCGGGTCTCTATCGCGATATCCTGCCGGCCTGGTCCGATCCCAATCTGAAAAGCCTGTGCCGGCAGATCAAATCCGGCCTGTTCCTCGCCCATGTACGGGCGTCCACCGGCGGCGCCACCAGCCGCATGAATTGCCATCCGTTCATCTCCGGCGCCTGGTCGTTCATGCACAACGGCCAGATCGGCGGCTTCGAGAAGATCCGCCGCGCGCTGGAGAATTCGCTGTCAGACGCCGTCTTCGACCAGCGCGAAGGCACCACCGATTCCGAACTCTTTTTTCTGCTGATGATCGACGAAGGGTTGGCCGGCGATCCGCAAGGCGCGGTGTCCCGCGCCACTAGCCGCGTGCTCGAAGCCTCGCGCCGCGCCGGCCTCGAACCAGCGCTGAAGCTCACCGCCGCCTTCTCGGATGGACAGGCGCTGCATGCGGTGCGCTATGCCACCGACGCCCACGCGCCGACGCTCTACACCTCCGTCTTGCGCAAGGGCGGCGGCCGCTGCATCGTGTCCGAGCCGTTCGACCGCGAGGGCGGCGACTGGCAAGCGATCCCGCCATCGAGTTTTGTCACGATGACGCGGGACGGCATCAGCATTCGCCCGTTTGCTCCAGCGGCGGCAAAGCTGGCGCTGGTCGGGTAAGTTTCTTCGCCGGATCGCAAATGCTGCAAAGTCG
Source organism: Mesorhizobium sp. M7A.F.Ca.MR.362.00.0.0 (assembly GCF_004023175.1). Classification (NCBI taxonomy): domain Bacteria; kingdom Pseudomonadati; phylum Pseudomonadota; class Alphaproteobacteria; order Hyphomicrobiales; family Phyllobacteriaceae; genus Mesorhizobium; species Mesorhizobium sp. M7A.F.Ca.MR.362.00.0.0. The sequence goes on along the minus strand of NZ_RZTF01000428.1, from coordinate 46 downwards.
CGGGCCAGCGCCCCCTCTGTCCTGCCGGACATCTCCCCCTCAAGTG
>NZ_RZTF01000427.1:944-5248 GCF_004023175.1 Mesorhizobium sp. M7A.F.Ca.MR.362.00.0.0 | reverse complement strand
CATCTCCCCCTCTAGGGGGGAGATTGGCCAATCGCAGTCCGACGATCTCCTGCTGATCGTCCGCCGGGTCGAAGCACTCGGCTCCTTCCTCGACACGGAGGATGGCAAGAACCTGCTCGCCGGCACCAAGCGTGCGGCCAACATTCTGGCCGCCGAGGAGAAGAAGAAAACGGTGGTCGCCGAAACCGTTGAGTCGGCACTTTTGCGCGAGGATGCCGAGAAATCGCTGTTTGCGGCGGTGAATCAGGCTGAGAAGCAAGCCGGCGAAGCGATTCAAAACGATGACTTTTCCGGCGCCCTGCTGGCGCTTAGCGTATTGCGCGAGCCGGTTGATTCATTCTTTGAGCATGTTCTTGTAAACGATGAGGATCAGGCGGTGCGTGCCAACCGCCTGGCGCTGCTCGCTCGCATCCGCGCGGCCACCGGTCAGGTCGCGGATTTCTCCAGGATCGCAGGTTAAGGCGAAGAAAATATTCTCTGCTACCGGCCGCTCAAGCCGGCTTACAGTCATATGGCGATGATCTCTCCGTGGCAAAAGGAACATGTTCCCCAACCCCACGGAGGCTTCCATGAATTCCGATCACGAAATCGAAGTGACAGAAGAAACCCCGGTTCCCGCCGGGGCGCTTGAATCCGCTTCCGAAACCATCCTCGATCATGCCGCCGCCGCAGCGATCGAAGCCGCTGACCTGTCTGATGACGACGAAGACGGCGACGATGAAGAAGGCGACGAGTCCGCCGAAACTGCCACGCTCTCGGATGACGACGAAGATGAAGACGAAGAAGACGAGGACGAAGACGACGCCGAGGACAGCGTGAAGGCTGAAGGCGACGAGTCCGAAGAAGATGATGATAAGGAAGAAGCGGCCTGATTTTTTTCGGCCGCCGAGTCTATCGATGGCAAGGCGGCGCTGAGGCGCCGCCTTCTCCTATCAGCCGTCCCCCGAAGCCGACGGTCAGCCGCCCCGGCGACGGTCAGTTCTCGAGAATGCTGACGCGCACGCTGTTTTCGTAGACATCGACCTGGATCAGCGGTTCGCCATTGACGATGGCGCGCTTGGTCGAGGAACTCATCGCGCCGCCGCGTTCCAGCATGCGCTGCAGGTCGGCGCGCTGGCCGTTGGTCCTGAACCAGCCATCAGCCTCGTCGTCGCTGTCACGGCGGTGGAATTTGTGCCAGTTGGCGCGGTCCTGCCGCACCATCTGCGCGGCATTGTCCAGCGCATAGCCGTCACTCGCCTGATGGTCGCGATCGGAAATGCGCGCGACATAAGATCCCAGCATGTCGTCGGCATGAGCCGCGACGACGCCAAGCAACGACGCCAGCAGAAGGCCTGCCCCGGCTACGATTCCAGATTTTCTCATGATCACCCCCCTTTACCCCTAGCGATGAAATCCCGTCTGCCAGAAATACCTAGAACGGGGCTTGCCTGGCAATGGTGCGCCGGGCGCCAGACCACCGTCAAGTCACGCCATCGATGTCGGCTGTCTTTGAGCCGGGGCTATTTGGTGTAGCCGTTGGGAGGCATGCGCTGCCCTGCTGCCGGCGCCGAAGCGCTCGGCGGGGTGGGTTGGTTCTCGGCGTTCCCTGAGGGGGCTGCGGAAGCGGTGGCCGTTGCCGGCGCCGTGCCAGCGGCCGGCGCGGCACCGGCCGCTGGTGCAGCGGTTGGCGCCGGTGCAGGGAAATCGGGACCGGTAACGCCGCCACGAATGACCATCGGGCCTGGCTGGAAGCCGTGCCCGGTCGCGGGCTTGTCCGGGATCGCCGCCACTTTTTCATCGGTGACGTCGGGCGGCGTTTCCCCTATTGCCACCACCGATCGCGCATCGCTGGCTTTGACTGCATCGGCGGTTCTAGGCTGGTTGGGAGCGCCGATCCTGACGATCGATGGTGTGGAGGATGGCGCGCCTGGAAAAACCAGGGATGACGCCTGGGCTTCGCCGGCCGCAACAGCAAGAATGATACCCAGCAGGATACGCGCAGACACTGATGTCGCTCCCCTTTGCCCAGAAGCTGTTCGATAGCAGGCCGGAATTGATGCCGGCTTTCGCGGAAACATAGCATTTTAGGGATTGATAAATTGCCAATGCTCCTGCTCGCCAACAATAGGTTACCCAACAGCGGCTTGCCCAACGGCCGCCATCGTACTACGCACCCCGCATCTGTGAGGTGACGAGAGTGGCTGAAATACTTGGCTCGGGCGAGGCGCTGGAGCGGGCGCTGGCGCTGCTCATGGAAGGCGATGTCGTCGCCATCCCGACGGAAACCGTCTACGGGCTGGCCGGCGACGCCACCAACGGCATCGGCGTCGCGCGCATTTTCGAGGCCAAGGGGCGGCCGCGCTTCAACCCGCTGATCGCCCATGTCGCGGATATGGCGATGGCAGAGCGCCTCGCGCTGTTCGATCCGCTGTCCAGGAAACTGGCGCTGGCATTCTGGCCAGGTCCGCTGACGCTGGTGCTGCCGCAACGGCCCGGCAACGGCATCCATCCGCTGGTCACCGCCGGGCTTGATACGATTGCCTTGCGCATGCCGAGGGGTTTTGCAGGCGACCTGATCGCCAGGCTCGGCCGCCCGCTTGCAGCGCCCAGCGCCAATTCATCCGGCAGGATCAGCGCAACGACCGCGCAAGCGGTGGCCGCCGATCTCGGTGCGCGCATAAAGCTGGTGGTCGATGGCGGCGCGACGCCGATCGGGCTGGAATCGACGATTCTCAAGGCCGAAGGAAACAGATTGCGGCTGCTGAGGCCCGGCGGCATCGCCGCCGAGGAGATCGAGGCGGCTATCGGCATGGAGCTGTTGCGCGGCGGCACCGTCGGTATCGAGGCGCCGGGCATGCTTGCCTCGCACTATGCGCCAGGTGCTGCGATGCGGCTCAATGCCGGCACGGTCGGCGAGGGCGAGGCTTTGCTAGGCTTCGGCAGCCAGAGGGCGCAAGGCTGGCGCCGCGCCGAAGCCTTCCTCAATTTATCCGAAACCGGTGACCTGCGCGAAGCGGCGAGCAATCTGTTCGCCCATATGCAGGAGCTCGACCGCAGCGGCGCGCGGACCATCGCCGTCGAACCTATTCCCTTCGACGGGCTCGGCGAAGCCATCAACGATCGGCTGTCGCGTGCCGCCGCCCCTCGTGACATCACGCAGCCCACACCATAGTTTTCCCCCATGACCGAAATCACAGAGACACTCGATTCCGCTCTCATCGATCGCTTCGCCGCCATCGTTGGCGACAAATATGCGCTGCGCGACGAGCGCGATATCGCGCCCTACCTCATTGAGCGGCGCGGGCTCTGGCACGGCGCGACATCGCTGGTGCTGCGGCCGGGCAGCATCGACGAAGTCAGCCGGATCATGCGGCTGGCGACGGAGACGGGAACGCCGATCGTGCCGCAAAGCGGCAACACCGGGTTGGTCGGCGCCCAGGTGCCGGACAGGTCCGGGCGCGAAATCGTCCTGTCGCTGTCGCGGCTCAACCGCATCCGCGAGATCGACGTCCTGTCCAACACCGTGACGGTCGAGGCCGGCGTCATCCTGCAGACGCTGCAGGAGGCAGCCGACGCCGCCGACCGGCTGTTCCCACTGTCGCTGGCCGCGCAGGGCTCCTGCCAGATCGGCGGCAATCTTTCCTCCAATGCCGGCGGCACCGGCGTGCTTGCCTATGGCAATGCGCGCGAACTCTGTCTCGGTGTCGAGGTGGTGCTGCCGACCGGCGAGGTGTTCGACGACCTGCGCAAGCTGAAGAAGGACAACACCGGCTACGATCTGAAAAACCTGTTCGTCGGCGCCGAAGGTACACTCGGCGTCATCACCGCCGCCGTGCTCAAGCTGTTCCCGAAGCCGAAGGGGCGCGAAGTCGCCTTCGCCGGCCTGTCGTCGCCCGAGGCCGCACTTTCGCTGTTCAGCCTGGCCATGGACCGTGCCGGGGCAGCACTCACCGCTTTCGAACTGATCGGCAGGCGGCCATATGATTTCACGCTGGCGCATGCCCAGGGCGTGGTGCGGCCGCTGATCGAGGACTGGCCGTGGTATGTGCTGATGCAGATTTCATCAGGCCGTTCGTCGGAGGATTCGCGAGCGTTGATCGAGGACGTGCTCTCGGCCGGCCTTGAACAGGAATTCGTCGGCGACGCCGTCATTGCGGCGAGCCTCGGGCAGGGGGATGCCTTCTGGAATTTCCGCGAGCTGCTGCCCGAGGCGCAGAAACCGGAGGGCGCCTCGATCAAGCACGACATTTCGGTGCCTATTGCATCGATCCCGCGCTTCATCGCGCAGGCTGCCGGCGCCGTGGCGTCGGTAAGTGCAGGTG
>NZ_RZTF01000427.1:0-934 GCF_004023175.1 Mesorhizobium sp. M7A.F.Ca.MR.362.00.0.0 | reverse complement strand
GCGTGGTCTGCTTCGGCCATATGGGCGACGGCAATCTCCACTACAACATTTCGCGGCCCGTCGACGGCGACGATGAGGCGTTCCTCGCTCTCTATCACCCCATGAACAAGGTGGTGCACGATGTGGTGCGCAGCCTGCACGGTTCGATCTCGGCCGAGCATGGCATCGGCCAGTTGAAGCGCGACGAACTGATCGCCACCGCGCCGCCAATGGCGATCGATCTGATGCGAAGGGTGAAGGCCGCTTTCGACCCGGCCGGCATCATGAATCCGGGTAAGGTTATCTGAACCTTTCGACAAGTTGCGGCTGGTGGGATTCCGATAACCATCCCTGAGATCAGCAAAATTTAACCGACTTTCTTAAGCGGGGCGGTAAGGAGCCCGCGCTACTGTCTCCCTACAAACGAGGCTGGAAAAACCGGCCCGGAGAGAACCGGACACCGGCTCTCAGGAGACAGACAGGAAGGCCACTCTATGAACACCGGACTGAAGCCAGTCTGGGCGGGACGCAACATGCGTCTCGACCCATTTCGCCTGCCGCAAGTGGTGAGCTACGCGACTCGCGACGACTACGGCGATGTAACCTTCACCATCGACCAGCGCGGCGCCGTGATCCGCCGCCTGCTCGAGATGAGCGGCCTGCCCGCGATCATCGTTCTGCCCGCCAATGCGTTCCGCGGCGTTGCCGCCCGCGCCATGGAGGATCCGGACGGCAATGTCACGGTGACCCTGGAACTCTTGCACAACGACCCGATGCTGTCGGTGCCGCTGCTGGTGGCCGACGATCTCGACGATGTCGCAGCCGACTGGCGCGCCTGGGCCGACGCTTACCGTCTGCCGATGCTGCTGATCGAATCGGACGGCGTTGCCCGCACCCTGGAAGAATCGCTCGGCGCCGCCATCAAGACGCTGCCGCCGCAGGGCCGGCGCAAAGG
>NZ_RZTF01000426.1:0-5269 GCF_004023175.1 Mesorhizobium sp. M7A.F.Ca.MR.362.00.0.0 | reverse complement strand
CCGGTTCGCTGACCGGGCTCGACCTGTTCCACAACGCCTTCGACTTGCCGCGCGCGCCGATCCTGCACACCGAGGCGCCCTACTACTTTCGCCGCGCCGACCGCTCGATGAGCGAGGAGCAGTTTTCGCAACATTGCGCCGACAAGCTCGAGGAGATGATCCTGGCCGAAGGCCCGGAAACGGTCGCCGCCTTCATCGGCGAGCCTATTCTCGGCACTGGCGGCATCGTGCCGCCGCCGGCTGGCTATTGGGAAAAGATCCAGGCGGTGCTGAAGAAGTACGATGTGCTGCTGGTCGCCGACGAGGTGGTGACGGGCTTCGGCCGTCTGGGCACCATGTTCGGCTCCGACCATTACGGCATCAAGCCCGACCTGATCACCATCGCCAAGGGCCTGACCTCGGCCTATGCGCCGCTGTCGGGCGTCATCGTCGCCGACAAGATGTGGCAGGTGCTGGTTGAGGGTTCCGACAAACTCGGTTCGCTCGGTCATGGCTGGACCTATTCGGCGCATCCGATCTGCGTTGCCGCGGGCGTCGCCAATCTCGAACTGATCGACGAGATGGATTTGGTGACAAATGCCCGTGAAACCGGCGCCTATTTCCGTGCCGAACTGGCCAAGGCTGTCGGCGGCCACAAACATGTCGGCGACGTGCGTGGCGACGGCATGCTGGCGGCGGTCGAGTTTGTCGCCGACAAGGATGACCGGGTGTTCTTCGACGCTTCACTCAAGATCGGGCCGCAAGTGGCGACGGCGCTTGCCGCAAGCGGGGTCATCGGCCGCGCCATGCCGCAGGGCGACATTCTGGGCTTCGCCCCGCCGCTCTGCCTGACCCGCGAGGAAGCCGACATCGTCGTGTCGAAGACCGCCGATGCCGTGAAGAGCGTGTTTGCCAATCTCTGAGATCGACTATGAATGCCATGATCAGAACCCTCCCCGCCACCATGGCCGCCGTGCTGCTCACCGGGCACGGCGGACCGGAAAAACTCGTCTACCGCAGCGATGTGAAAGTGCCCGGGCCCGCTCCCGGTGAAGTGCTGGTCAAGGTCACCGCTTGCGGCATGAACAACACCGATGTCTGGGTGCGCCAGGGCGCCTATGGCACGGAGGAGGATGCTGCGGCCGTGTCGACATGGCGCCGCCAGGGCAACACGCTGAGCTTCCCCCGCATCCAGGGCACCGACACCGTCGGTATCATCGCCGCTGTCGGCGAAGGTGTGTCGCCGGACCGTATCGGAGAACGGGTGATGGTCGATTTCTCGATCTACAACCGCGATGACGATTCGCTCGCCGATATCGACTATATGGGCCACGGCCGTGACGGCGGCTACGCCGAGTATCAGACGGTACCGGCCGAGAATGCGCATGTCGTCGACACCGACATGAGCGATATCGAACTCGCCACCTTCTGCTGCGCCTATCTCACCGGCGAGCAGATGCTGGAGCGCGCCGGACTCAAGGCCGGTGAACGCGTGCTGGTCACCGGCGCTTCGGGTGGTGTGGGTTCCGGCATCGTGCAACTGGCACGGGCGCGCGGCGCCATTCCCTATGCCGTCGTCGGCAAGGGCAAGGAACAGGCGGTGCGCGACATCGGCGCCGAGGCTGTCATCACCCGTGGTGTTGCCGACCTGCCGCAAGCCGTGAACGAGGCGACCGGAGGCCAGCCGATCGACGTGGTGGCCGACCTCGTCGGCGGCGCGGTCTTCAACGACCTGTTGCGTATTCTCAGGCCCGAGGGCCGTTACACTACGGCCGGCGCGATTGCCGGCCCGGTCGTGCAGCTCGATCTCAGGACCATGTATCTGAAGCAGTTACAGCTGCATGGATCGAGCCAGGGCACGCGCGCCGATTTCCGTCGCATAGTTAGGTACATCGAGGCGAGAAAAATCCGGCCGCTGGTCGGCGGCGTCTACAAGCTCTCCGATTTCCACCATGCGCAGGCGGATTTCATCGCCAAGGATTTCGTCGGCAAGCTGGTGGTGGTGCCGGATGCCATGTGGGGCTCGGCTGGCTGAACAACGCTCGTCTCAACCGTGCTGGGCCGCTCTTAGCAGCATGCCGAACAGGTCGCGCGGCTCGTCGGGGTCGGCCAGCATGTCGAGTTCCTGATAGAGGCCGGTCGAGCGCAGCTGATCCCTGACATAGCGCAGTGCCGAAAAATCCTCGATGGCGAAACCGACCGAATCGAACAGCGTGATCTGGCCGGGATCGCGCCGGCCTTGCACGGCGCCTGACATCACCTGCCACAACTCGGTCACGGGATGGTCGGCCGGAAGCTGCTGGATCTCGCCCTCGATGCGGGTCTGCGGCGGGTATTCGACGAAGATGTCGGAGCGCAGCAGGATATCGCGGTGCAGTTCGGTCTTGCCGGGGCAGTCGCCACCGACCGCGTTGATGTGCACACCGGAGCCGACCATGTTGTCGGTGAGGATGGTGGCGTACTGCTTGTCGGCGGTGACCGTGGTGATGATGTCAGCCCCTTCGACCGCCTCCTGCGCGGTGCCGCAGGCGACCATGTCGAAACCGAGACCAGCGAGATTGCGGATGCATTTTTGCGTCGCCGTGCGGTCGATGTCGTAAAGCCTCAGCCTGTCGATGCCGAGCAGCGCCTTGAAGGCCACCGCCTGGAATTCGGCCTGGGCGCCATTGCCGATCAGCGCCATGCAGCTGGAGCCGGCCGGCGCCAGGTATTTGGCGGCCAGAGCCGACATCGCGGCCGTGCGCAGCGCGGTCAGGATGGTCATCTCCGACAACAGCACCGGGTAGCCATTGTGGACATCGGCGAGCATGCCGAAAGCGGTCACCGTCTGGCGGCCTTCGCGCATGTTCTTGGGATGGCCGTTGACGTATTTGAAGCCGTAGACCTCGCCGTCGCTGGTCGGCATCAGCTCGATGACGCCCTCGGCGCTGTGCGAGGCGACGCGCGGCGTCTTGTCGAACAGCTCCCAGCGGCGGAAATCATCCTCGATGTAGCCGGCGAGTTCGACGAGGAAGCGCTCGACGCCGATCTTCAGCACCAGCTTCATCATATGATCGACGCTGACGAAGGGCACGATGTTGAGATTGGGAATCATTTTTTCTTATCCTTGCCGCATGCGGGCGGTCAGTCCTGGCGATGCGCGTTGTGCGCCTTCATCATCGCCGCCAGCGCCGGATCGTTTTGCTCCAGCGCCCTGATGGCTCCGCCTGTGTCATAGAGGCGCTCATCCTGCCCCATCTTGAACTTGGCTTCGAGCCGCCCGACCGGCAGCTCAAACCCTATGATACCAGGTATGCGCCGTTCCATGCCGCCAGGCCCCAGCTCGCGCATGCGCCAGCGGTCATCGCGATCTTTTTCCAGCACGTCGACAAGCTGCAAGAGATGCCGGGCGGTGGCGTGCTCGTCGAGCGGCACCGGATGCCCATGACAATGCACGACAGCAAAATTCCAGGTCGGCGCGCTGTCGCGCACCGGATTGCGCGGATACCAGGACGGCGAGATATAGCCATGCGGGCCGTGGAAGATGGCGACGGTCTCCCTGCCTTCGCTGATCAAGGCGCTGTGCGGATTGGCCCTGGCGAGATGCGAGACCAGAGTTCCGTTTTCACCCCGCGCGCGATCGAGCACGAAGGGAAGATGCGAGACGACAAGGCCCTGCGGTCCCAATGTCACCACCGTGGCAAAGGCCGCCGCCTCGATCAGGCCGAACACCTCGTCGCGCGACAGTGGCGCGAACTCGAGCTTGGTATACATCAGGTCAGCTTCGCTGGGCGCGAACCGCCGGGATCAGGCCTTGCGGGCGAACCAGCAGCACGGCAATGACACCCGACAGCACGATGGCGTCGCGATAAGGGGCGATCGCTCCCGGCAATGTCGCTTGCAACAGCACCTCGATGATGCCGAGCAGGAAGCCGCCGGCGACAGCACCGGGCAAGCTGCCGAGCCCACCGACGACGGCGGCGATGAAGGCCTTCAGCACCGGCGTGAAGCCCATCAGCGGATCGACCGAAGCGCGCTGCGCCACCCACAGCATGGCCGCCAGCCCGGCCAGCAGGCCGGAGAGCAGGAAGGCGGTGGCGATGATGCGGCTGGCCGGAATGCCCATGAGGCGCACGACGTCGAAATCTTCCGCCGCGGCGCGCATCGCCGTGCCGGTCACCGAGCGGCGCAGGAAGATTTCGAGCGCAATCAGCGCCAGTGCGGAGACGACGATGGAGATGCTGGGACCGACGCCGATGGTGAAGTCGCCGAAGGAGAAGGCGCCGGTCATCCAACCGGGCATGGCGACAGCTTGCGGCCGTGCCGAGATGCCGTTCTGGAAGACGACCTTCAGCAAGCTGGAAACCGCGAAGCTGGTCAACAGCAGGCTGGTGACGCTGGCGCCACGCATCGGCCTGAAGGCGACGCGCTCCATGGCGACGGCGGCGAGCGCGCCGCAGGAGACGGCGACGAGCACCGCCACCGGGAAGGGAAAACCCAGCACCAGCGAGGCCAGAAGCGCATAGCCCGACAGGGTCATCAGCTCGCCATGGGCGAAGTTGATCAGGCCGACGATGGAAAAGACGATCGCCAGCCCGAGCGCCAGCAGCGCATAGACGCCGCCGAGGCTCACCGCATTGATGATCTGCTGCGCGATCATGCTTCTTAAGCTCCCAGATAGGCTTGCCGGACGAGGTCCGAGGAGGCGAGTTCTTTTGCCGTTCCCGACAGCACCACCTCGCCATTGGCGAGCACGACGGCGCGGTCGGCGATTTCGAGCGCCAGGGCTACATTCTGTTCGACCAGGAGGATGGTCAGGCCCTTGCGGCGCAGTTCGGCGATCAGGTCGAAGACGGTGTCGATCAGTTGCGGGGCAAGGCCGAGCGAGGGTTCGTCGAGCAGGATCATGCGCGGCTTGCCCATCAGCGCGCGGGCGATGGCCAGCATCTGCTGTTCGCCGCCCGACAGATTGCCGCCCTTGACGCGATGGTAGCGGCGCAGGATCGGAAACAGCTCCAGCATTTCCTCCTCGCGCAGCCGCGCCTCGGCCGCCGGCTGGTGCACCGCGCCGCCGAGACGAAGATTGTCGGCCACCGTCAGGCTGGCGAAGATGCGGCGGCCTTCGGGAACCAGCGCGACGCCCTTGCGGGCGATCGCCTCCGGCGCCAGGCCGGTGATGTCGACACCGTCGAAGACCACCTTGCCGGATGCCGCCGGCACCAGCCCGGCGACGGCGCCGAGCGTCGAGCTCTTGCCGGCGCCGTTGGCGCCGACCAGCGCGATGATCTCGCCGCTGTCGACGGTGAGGTCG
>NZ_RZTF01000425.1:3382-5273 GCF_004023175.1 Mesorhizobium sp. M7A.F.Ca.MR.362.00.0.0 | reverse complement strand
TGCCGGCACCTTCTCCCCGTATAGTGACGGGGAGAAGGGAGCGGATCCATCAATACTTCTCCGGCACGTAGAGCTCGCGCGGCAGTACCTGGCGTTCGTATTCGGGGTTGAAGACGCGCTCCGGCAAAGTGATCTCCTCGTGCGGCACTTCCTCGTAAGGCAGCTGCTTGAGCAGATGGTCGATGCAGTTCAGCCGCGCACGCTTCTTGTCGTTGCCCTCGACGATGAACCAGGGCGCTTCCGGGATGTTGGTGCGGGCGAAGGTCTCTTCCTTGGCCTTGGTGTACTGCTCCCAGCGCACACGCGACTGCAGATCCATCGGCGACAGTTTCCACTGCTTCATTGGATCGTGGATGCGCATCAGGAAGCGCATCTGCTGTTCCTCGTCGGTGATCGAGAACCAGTATTTGACCACAGTGATGCCCGAGCGGACCAGCATGCGCTCGAATTCCGGCACGTCGTGGAAGAATTCTTCGACCTGATCGGGCTGGGCAAAGCCCATCACCCGCTCGACGCCCGAGCGGTTGTACCATGAGCGGTCGAACAGCACGATCTCGCCGCCGGCCGGCAGATGCGGGACATAGCGCTGGAAATACCATTGCGACTTTTCGCGCTCGGTCGGTGCCGGCAGTGCCACGACACGGCAGATGCGCGGGTTAAGCCGCTGGGTGATGCGCTTGATGACACCGCCCTTGCCGGCCGAATCGCGTCCCTCGAAGATCACCACCAGCTTCTTCTTGTGGTAGGCGACCCAGGACTGCAGCTTGATCAATTCGGACTGCAGGGTGATCAGGTCGCGAAAATATTGCATGCGATCGATCGAAGGCGGATGCGAGTTCTTGTAGATCTTGGCGATCTCCATCGACAGCGCCGGCTCCGACATTTCGAGCTCATAGTCTTCGTCGAGCGTGTCGGCGAGTTCGGCTTCAAGCCAATCCCGGGCCGGAGAATTCTGTTTTAGCTCGGTCATTATCGGCTGCTCCACTTGCAAGCTCTGTCGATTCAGGTCCGGCGCCACAAACTCCGGCTTACAGCCCGGAACGGCAACCCCTGAGCCGACTTCAATATAGGCCTGCAATGACGGTTTTATTGCAGCCTGAGCGTGATCGCCGCCGCTGCCAATCCCGCCAGGCATGATCGATCCGGCGTCCTGGCATGGCGACAAGTCGCGCAAATTGTCCTACAAATAGCGGCCACATTCGGGCACCCCCCCTTTCTCAACGCAATCGCGAGGATCGACATGGAATACCGCACCCTCGGCCGTTCCGGCCTGAAAGTTTCGACGCTGACCATGGGGACCATGACGTTCGGCGGCGCCGGCGCGTTTTCGGCTGTCGGCAAGACCGATCTCGACGAGGCGCGCCGGATGATCGATCTCTGCATCGACGCCGGCATTAATGTCATCGACACCGCCAACGTCTATTCGAATGGCATTTCCGAAGAAATCATCGGCGAAGCGCTCGGCGGCAAGCGCAAGGGCGACGTGCTGATCGCCTCCAAGGCACGGATGCGGATCGGCAAAGGCCCGAACGATGAAGGCCTGTCACGCCATCACCTGATCCGAGAATGCGAGAAGAGCCTGAAGCGGCTCAGGACAGACGTCATCGACATCTATTTCCTGCACGAATGGGATGGCGTGACACCGCTGGAGGAAACCATCTCCGCGCTCGACACGCTGGTTGCCCAGGGCAAGATCCGCTATGTCGGCTGCTCCAACTATTCCGGCTGGCAGGTGATGAAGGCGCTCGGCATCAGCGACAGCCATCATCAGCCGCGCTTCGTCACGCAGCAGATCCATTACACGCTGGAAGCGCGCGAGGCGGAGTACGAGTTGCTGCCGATTTCCGTCGACCAGGGGTTGGGCGTCCTGGTCTGGAGCCCGCTTGCCGGC
>NZ_RZTF01000425.1:2178-3372 GCF_004023175.1 Mesorhizobium sp. M7A.F.Ca.MR.362.00.0.0 | reverse complement strand
CAGCCCCACCGCCCGCCAACTCGCGGGCTGGTCCGAACCGCCCATCCGCGACGAGGACCGGCTGTGGCGGATCGTCGACGTGCTTGTCGAGATCGGCGCGCAGCGCGGCGTGTCGGCAGCGCAGGTGGCGCTGGCCTGGCTGCTTGGCCGGCCGGCCGTCAGTTCGCTGGTGATCGGCGGCAGGACGGAAACGCAGTTCCGGGACAACATCGCGGCGGCAAGCCTGATGCTCTCCGGCGAGGAGCGCGAGCGCCTCGACGCGGTCAGCCGGCCGCCCTTGCTCTATCCCTACTGGCACCAGCAACTGACGGCAAAGGACCGTTTTGGTGCCGCCGATCTGGTGATTGACCGAAGCGGCATCTGACCGGCAAATCGATGGCGATAGGTATCGGCCGCCGCAATAATGGACCTGGCCTCTTCATTGCGACGCACATCTTGCAAGCCTGGCCATCATCGACGCACTATCGCTTCAGCTGTTGTGTTTGACGGCTAATGCTCCTAGGCAGGACCAGAGCCGCAAGGCAGTGAAAAGGAGCCGATATGGCGCGACCACCAAACTACGATCAGGAACGCAAGGAACGCGACCGCCAGAAGGCGGCCAAAAAGGCCGAGAAGCTGGCAGCCAAGGTTGCAGCGCGGGAACGTTCGAAGCCCGAAGACGAGACTGAAGCCGAAACCGAAACGGCAAAGTGACGGCAAACGGCCCGCAGATGCGGGCCGTGCCTCAATCCAGATTGCCGCCCCAAATGTCGGCTTGTGTCAGGCGGGCGCCTTGTCGCTGACGAACACGTCCACTTCGCGTGCTGCCGCGATGAAGGCGCGCCTGGCGTTCATCGCCGGTTTGTCGCCGGCGAGTGCGTCATGGCAGGCCTGCAGGGCCGCGCGATGCTTGGGGCTGCGCTTGCCGGGCCAGCTGTTGAGGAGGTAGTCGGAAGCCTCACGCGCCGTGCGCAAGAGCTGAGTGCTTCCCGCCGCGACTGACTTCACAGTCACAGGTGTTTCAAATCGGTTGTTTTCCATGGCCGCTCCTTACGCCATCGGCGTCTGCGAAGCGAGGCGAAAGTGCGCATACGTCCAGACGCCGCTTTGCGCCCCTTCATCCACCTTTAAGCAGCAACGACGGCAAAGCCTCTGGCGCGAAGACCGCGCCGATCGTTGGCGAGCGACTTCACCAGCCGGTCGCGGCTGCCGACG
>NZ_RZTF01000425.1:0-2168 GCF_004023175.1 Mesorhizobium sp. M7A.F.Ca.MR.362.00.0.0 | reverse complement strand
GATGTGGTCTGACAGCAGGCGCGCGGCTTCATCGGCGTCGCCAAGGCGTGCCGACGCCAGTATGGCGCGATGTTCAGCCCAGGCGCGGCTGAGGGCCGCTTCGTCGCGGACCTCCAGCCAACGCGCCCGCGACAGGCGCGTCATGGCATCGCGCACCGCCCGGAACAGGAATTCATTGCCCGACAGACGCGCCAGTTCGATGTGAAAATCCATGCCGACGCGATGCCATTCCTCGCGCGGCGTGTCGTTGTCGCAGGACTCGAGCATCGCCTCGATGACATCGACGGCGCTCCGGTCCGCCAGGCCGCATGTCAGGCGAAGTGCCGCAACCTCGACTGCCTCCCTGTAGACGGCGATCTGCTCGAGTTCAGCCAGATTGATCGGCGACACCGTCCAGCCACGTCCGTCCCTGCCGACCAGGCCCTCGGTCTCAAGCCGCAGAAGTGCTGCCCTGACCGGGGTTCGCGACGCGCCGAAGCGGCTCTCGATCCAGCGCTCCGTCAGCTTCTCGCCGGGACCGATCTCGAGGCCCAGGATCATTTGCCGAAGCTGTTTTTCGACGCTCTGCATCTGCGACATTGTCGTTTCCATTTTCTGATCGTTGCTGGCGATCGTCTTGCCGGCCGCCTTTTCCGATCACGTTTGAGACGGTCGCATTGACAGCGGTCAAGCTTGCGTCCATCAGGGGCACCATCTTGGTATCCCAAATTGGTATCCGCAGCAAGCATCGATAAGAGTTGCTGGGACAGGACATATGACATGCAGCAGCAGAACACGCCCCCGGCGACCGACAGCACCTACAACATCCACTGGCGGCGCAATCTGTTCGTGTGCGTTGCCGGATCGTTTTCGACGCTTGTCGCCATGACGCTGCTTTTGCCGTTCCTGCCGCTCTATATCGAGCAGCTCGGCGCCGAGGGCCACGCGGCGATCGTGCAATGGTCGGGGATTGCCTATGGCGCGACGTTCTTCGCGGCGGCGCTGGTGGCGCCGCTCTGGGGACGTCTCGGCGACCGCTACGGCCGCAAGGTGATGCTGGTTCGCGCCAGCTTCGGCATGGCCATATGCATGTCGCTGACCGGCATGGTGCAGACGGTCTGGCAACTGGTGCTGCTGCGGCTGCTGATCGGGTTTGCCGGTGGCTATTCCTCGGGATCGACCATCCTCGTTGCCATGCAGACGCCGAAGGAACGCTCCGGCTGGGCGCTGGGCCTGCTGTCGGCCGGCATCACGGGTGGGGCTCTGGTCGGCCCACTGGTGGGCGGCGCCCTGCCGCCGCTGATCGGCATCCGCGCCCCCTTTCTCCTCTCCGGCGGCGTCATCTTCCTGGCGTTCCTGGCGACCACGTTTCTGATCAAGGAGAATCCCCGGCCGAAAACAGCAGACGCCGCGTCGAAGCAGAAGCAGAAAGGCGGCTGGGCACAAATCCCCGACAAGCGGCCTGTCGTCGCCATGCTGGCGACCGGCATGCTGTTGAGCTTCGCAACCATGTCGATCGAGCCGATCATCACCGTCTATGTGCAGCAACTCATCGAGGATCAGAGCCGCGTCACGCTGATATCAGGCGTCGTCATGTCGGCGGCGGCCCTTGGCGCCATCCTGTCGGCTTCGCGCCTCGGCAAACTCGCCGACCGCGTCGGCCACTGGAACGTCATCATCGGCGCGCTTGCCGTCTCGGCACTGCTGCTGATCCCGCAGGCCTTCGTCACGCAAAGCTGGCAACTCATCGGCCTGCGTTTCCTGATGGGCCTGGCGCTGGGCGGGCTCTTGCCCTGCATCACCAGCGTGATCCGCCACAATGTTCCCGATGGGGTCGGCGGCAATGTGCTCGGGCTGTCGATTTCCGCCCAGTATGTCGGGCAGGTCGCCGGCCCCCTGCTGGGCGGCTTTGCCGGTGGCCATTTCGGCATGCGCTCGGTGTTTCTGGGCACATCCGTCTTGATGGCCGGGGGCGCGGTGTATAACTGGCTCGCACAGTCGCGCCGCGAGCAGGACATGCTCGCCAAAGCCGGCAAGTCCTGACGGGATTGGGCATCCCCTGATATCACGGAGCCATGGACATGAGCACGGCCGAACGACCTTCCGACAACAGCGGCCGTATCCTCGTCCTGGCCGGCGGCCTGTGCGGCGCCGCCGGCGTGGCGCTGTCGGCCGCGGCGGCGCATCTG
>NZ_RZTF01000424.1:0-5279 GCF_004023175.1 Mesorhizobium sp. M7A.F.Ca.MR.362.00.0.0 | reverse complement strand
GCGTTCATGCGCTCAAGGGCGTCAATTTCGACATCCATCGCGGCAAGGTCACGACGCTGTTCGGCGAGAACGGCGCCGGCAAGTCGACGCTGATGAAGATCCTGTCCGGCGTCGTCACGCCGACATCCGGCGACATCGTGCTCGACGGCAATCTCGTCAGCTTCTCCTCATCCTCGGACGCGCGCGATCGCGGCATCTCGATCATCCACCAGGAACTCAGCCTGGCGCCGAACCTCAGCGTTCGCGACAACATCTTCATGGGCCGCGAACTGCGCACCAGAACCGGCCTCGACTTCGCCGAAGAATCGCGCCAGGCGCGCGCGCTGATGGCCGATCTCGAAGAGGACATCGACCCGATGACTCTCGTCGAGGATCTGCGCCTGGGTCAACAGCAGATCGTCGAGATCGCACGGGCGCTGTCGGTCGATTCACGCATCCTCATCATGGACGAGCCGACCTCCGCGCTCAGTGCAACCGAGGTCGAGGTGCTGTTCAAGGTGATCCGCGATCTGACCAGCCGCGGCGTCTCCATCGTCTACATTTCACATCACCTCGAAGAAGCGCTGCAGATCACCGACTACGCCGTTGTCCTGCGCGACGGCGCCATAACGGCAACGGCCGAAGCCAGGGACATCGACCTCGAGTGGATCGTGCGCAACATGGTCGGCGAGAATTTCGATCTCGGCTCGCCGCCGACCGGTCATGCGTTCGGCGAGGTCGCCCTTTCGATCGAGGACGTCAGCGTCGTTGACACTTCGGGCTCGGGCTATTCCGTCGTCGATCACCTGTCGCTGGACGTCAGGGCCGGCGAGATCGTCTGCATCTATGGGCTAATGGGCGCCGGGCGCACGGAATTGCTGGAGGCCGTCGCCGGACGAGTGCCGATGGCGGGCGGTCGCGCGCTTCTGGAAGGCGAGGACGTCTCGGGGTTGAGCATTGCCCAGCGCATCTCCAGAGGGCTTGTGCTGGTCCCCGAGGACCGCCAGCGCGACGGGCTGGTGCAAACGATGACCGTCGGCCGCAATCTCTCGCTTGCCAGCATCGAGGCGTTCGCCAAGGGGCTGTTTCTGTCCCGTTCCAGGGAGCGAGAGCTGGTCGAAGACTCGATCCGCAAGGTGACTGTCAAGACCGCAGGTGGCAACGCCATGATCGGATCGCTGTCGGGTGGCAATCAGCAGAAGGTCGTCATCGGCAAGATGCTGACGACCAACCCCAAGGTCATCCTCCTCGACGAGCCGAGCCGCGGCATCGATGTTGGCGCCAAGGCCGAGGTCTTCCGCTTGTTGAGCGAACGCGCCGCTCAAGGGCTTGCGGTCGTCTTCTCGACCTCTGAGGTCAACGAATGCCTCAGCATTGCCCACCGCATCGTCGTCATGCGGCGTGGCAGGATTTCAGCTGAATTCGGCGCCAACGCCACCAAAGAGCAGATCATGGCCGCCTCCGGCGAAGCCGTGGTCGCCTGATCACCAGAATTTCGGAGCCCAGACCCATGACCGACGTCAGCCAGGCCAGAAAACAGTCCAGTCCAAGCGCGAGCGAAGGCTTCGATCTCGCCAAGTTGCTGCTCGAGGGCCGGGCCTTCTTTGCCCTGATCGTCATCATCGTCGTCTTCTCGATCCTGTCGCCCTACTACCTCTCGGTGGCGAACTTCCTGACCATGGCTTCACATGTCGCCATCTTCGGAATCCTCGCGATCGGCATGCTGCTCGTCATCCTCAATGGCGGCATCGATCTGTCGGTGGGGTCGACGCTGGGTTTGGCCGGCGTCGTTGCCGGATTCCTGATGCAAGGGGTGACGCTGACCTGGCTGGGCGTCGTTCTCTATCCGCCGGTCTGGGTGGTTGCGGTGCTGGCCTGCATGCTGGGCGCGGTCGTCGGGCTGATCAACGGCGTGCTCATTGCGCGCTTCAAGGTTCCGGCGTTCGTCGCCACGCTCGGCGTCATGTACATGGCGCGCGGCCTGGCGCTGCTGATGACCAGCGGCCTGACCTATAACAATCTCGGCGGCAAGCCGGAGCTCGGAAACACCGGCTTCGATGCGCTTGGCTTCAACCGCTTGTTCGGCGTGCCGACGGGCGTCGTGGTTCTCGTGGTCATCGCGCTGATCGGCAGCATCGTGTTGAACCGCACCGCCTTCGGGCGCTGGCTCTACGCCTCGGGCGGCAACGAGCGCGCGGCCGAACTGTCCGGCGTTCCGGTCAAGACGGTGCAGATTTCGGTCTATGTGCTGTCAGGCATCTGCGCCGCTATTGCCGGCCTGATCCTGTCATCGCAGTTGACGTCGGCGGGACCGACCGCGGGCACCACCTACGAATTGACGGCCATCGCGGCCGTCGTCATCGGCGGCGCGGCACTGACCGGCGGCCGTGGCAACATCCGCGGAACCCTGCTCGGGGCCTTCGTCATCGGCTTCCTGTCCGACGGTCTGGTGATCATCGGCATCTCATCCTACTGGCAGACAGTGTTCACGGGCGCGGTCATCGTGCTCGCCGTGCTCCTCAATGCCGTTCAGTATCGCCGCCGTAGCAAGCTCCCAAGCGCGACAGGTGGCCAACCGACTTCTCAGAAACGGGGGAAGGCCGAACCGGCCAATCCTGCCCAAGGGAAGACTGCCAGGTGAACTGGCAGCAACACCGCGTAATCATTGGAGGAATGTACATGAAAACCATGCTGAAAAGTCTGCTCGCCGCCGCGATGGTCGTCGGGTTCACGGCCGCCGCGTCAGCCGCGGGCCTGATCTCGATCATCGTCAACGATCCGGCCAACCCCTACTGGCTGACTGAGGGCAACGTCGCCAAGGCCGAGGCCGAGAAGCTTGGCTATACAGCCAATGTCGGCGCCCACAAGGGCGATACCAATACCGAAAGCAATTTGATCGACACCGCCATCACCAACAAGTCGGTGGCGATCATCCTCGATCCGGCCAACGCTGACGGCTCTGTCGGTGCGGTGAAGAAGGCGATTGCAGCCAACATCCCGGTGTTCCTCGTCAATGCCGAGATCAATCAGGAAGGCCTCGCCAAGGGTCAGCTCGTTTCCAACAACGCGCAAGGCGCTGCTCTCGGTGCCCAGCAGTGGGTGCAGGCCGTCGGCGAAAAGGGCAAATATGTCGAACTGCTCGGCGCCCCGTCTGACAACAACGCCGCTACGCGCTCGAACGGTTACGCGACTGTGCTGAGCCAGTACCCGGATCTCGAAAAGGCTGCTTCGCAGGTCGCCAACTGGGATCGTACCCAGGGCCACGACAAGATGCAGAGCATGCTGCAAGCCAATCCCGACATCATCGCCGTGATCAGCGGCAATGACGAGATGGCGCTTGGCGCGGTTGCGGCGCTGAAGGAAGCCGGCAAGCTCGCCGGCATCAAGGTCGGCGGCTTCGACGGCTCCCCGGATGCGGTTGCGGCGATCAAGTCCGGCGAACTGCAGTACACCGTGCTACAGCCGGTTGCCATCTTCTCGGCCAAGGCCGTGCAGCAGGCGGACTCGTTTATCAAGACAGGTGCCACCGGTGCGGCGACCGAGAAGCAGCTGTTCGATTGCCTTCTCATCACCAAGGACAATGTCGACAAGTACACCGCACCCTTCGTGCTGTCTGAGTAATACCTGTACAGGGGGTGTCCTTGCGGACACTCCCTGCCTCTTCTACGAAATGACTGCCCTCGTGAACCGCCTTCGCAACCAACCGGAATTTGCGGCATGAAAGACCTGCTGATCGGCATCGACGCGGGAACGTCGGTAATCAAATCGATCGCTTTCGACCTGTCCGGGCGGCAGCTCGCCATGACGTCGGTGCCCAATAGCTTCGTCACGCTGGAAGGCGGCGGCGCCGAGCAGGACCTCGACCAGACCTGGCGCGACATGGCGCGGACCGTTCGCGATCTCGCGGCCAAGGTTCCCGACCTCGCGCAACGAACCGCAGCGGTGGCCATCACCGGGCAGGGCGACGGAACCTGGCTGATCGATGGCGACGGCTTGCCTGTCTCGCGCGCCTGGCTGTGGCTCGATGCCCGCGCCGGACATCTGGTCGACGAGATGCGCGCCGATCCCCGGGATCGCAGGCGGTTCGAGCTGACCGGCACGGGCCTGAATTCCTGCCAGCAAGGCGCCCAGCTTGCCTTCATGAAAAAGAACCATCCCAGCATGCTGGAGCGGGCGGCGACCGCCCTGCATTGCAAGGATTGGCTCTACTTCAAGATGACAGGCGAACGCGCCACGGATCCCTCCGAGGGAACCTTCACCTTCGGCGATTTTCGGTCGCGCAACTATTCCGACGAAGCCCTCGACATCCTGGATCTGACGACGCATCGCCGCCTGTTGCCTCCCATGCTCGAAGGCACCACCGACCATCATCCGTTGTCGCGATCGGCGGCGGCAGAGACTGGCCTGCTCGAAGGCACCCCGGTGGTGCTGGGTTACGTCGATATGGTCATGACGGCGCTCGGAGCCGGCCTCTATGATCCCTCGGGCAATGTCGGCTGCACGGTCATCGGCTCGACCGGCATTCACACGCGTTTCGCCGCCACTCCCGACGATGTCGTGCTGAACGACGATGGCTCCGGCTACACGATCGCCATGCCCATTCCGGGCGCCTTTGCACAATTGCAATCCAACATGGCGGCGACGCTCAACATAGACTGGGTGCTTGGCCTTGCGCGCGACGTGCTCGCCACGGCTGGCGGCAAGCCTTCTCATGACGAGTTGCTGAAGGCCCTCGACGCTTGGGTGGAAGCATCGGAGCCGGGATCGCTGATCTACCAGCCTTACATATCGCTGGCCGGCGAACGCGGGCCATTCGTCGACCCCGATGCGCGCGCGGGATTCATCGGCCTTTCGGTCAAGCATGGCTTTGGCGATCTGGCGCGCGGCGTCCTCGAGGGACTGGCCTTCGCCGCACGCGATTGCTACCAGGCGATGGGCGCCGTGCCGGGCGAAATCCGCCTGTCGGGCGGCGCCGCGCGCAGCCCGTCCCTACGCCGCATCATCGCAGCGGCGACAAGGGCACAGGTGCGCACCAGCAGTCGCCAGGAAGCCGGCGCGGCAGGCGCCGCGATGATGGCCGCGGTCGGCCTCGGCGTCTATGGCTCGATGGAAGACTGCGCCGCCGAATGGGTGACGCCGCTTCTCGGCGACTGCGATGCCTATGACGAGGCGCTTTCGCAAACCTACGATGCCCTTTTCCCTTCCTTCGTTGCAGCGCGTCAGGCGCTTCGGCCGGTGTGGAAGGGCATGGCGCACCGCACAGGAGCAGGATCTTGAGCAATACAGCAGATGTCGTCGAT
>NZ_RZTF01000423.1:0-5300 GCF_004023175.1 Mesorhizobium sp. M7A.F.Ca.MR.362.00.0.0 | reverse complement strand
GCATTGGCCTGGATGTTGACGATGATGCCGAGATCGGCGTGGAGAGTGGCCGTGACAGCCGCGTCAAGTATGTCCAGCAACCGGCCGCGCGTGATGGCGTCGGCGGCCAGGAAAGGGCCGGGATCAACAGGCAGACGGATGAAATCGAGCCCGGTCCTGCGCAGCCGACGCAGGTCGTCCGGGGTCGGCACCGGCCGTTGCGACTGGAAGGGCGGCCAGTCATAGTCAGTGCGCGGAGCGGGAAATTCGCGCGTCAGCGAGAACCAGGGCCAGGCGTTGACGCCGCGCCGAAATCGCGGCCCGGCGGCTGCGCGAGCGATTGGTGCGACCGGGAGCGAGCCGAGAGCCGCCGCGGTGGACAGCGCCGTCCGCAGCACCCGCCGGCGCGACCAGCCTGTCATACGGTTCCTGGCGATGCGTGGTCCATCGCGGTGGTCTTGGCGGCGGTCATGCCGAGCAAATGATAGGCCTCATTTTCATAGGCAAGCAGGACATCGTCCCAGCGAAAGGCTTCGCGGGCGCGCGCCCTGGCGGCAACGCCGCAGGCCTTGACCAAGGCGTCATCGTCCAGCGCCTGCTGCATCCGCTTGGCGCAACTGTCCTTGTCGGTGAAGTAGATCGCCGCAGCCCCGGCGGTCCATCTGTTGTAGGGATTGTCGTGGGCGATCACCATGTTGCCGGCCGCCAGCGCCTCGACCAGCGACGGGTTGGTGCCGCCGACCGTGTGGCCGTGCAGATAGGCGCGGGCGTGGTATCTGAGCGCCTTGACCGTCGCCTGGTCGTAGATGGCGCCCGGCAGGACCACCGAGCCATTCGCCGCCTTGCGGATGGCGGCATGATAGGGGATGTCGTCGGACAGCGTTCCCAGCACCACCAGCTTCATGTCGCGCTTGGCGGAGCAAAAAGCTTCGACGATCGGCAGGATGTTGTTGTCGGGTTCGATGCGCGCGATCGAGACGAGATAGCGCCCGGGCTCGAGGCCGAGCGCCCAGACCGGCGCCTCGGGCGCTGATGACACCGGATCGGCGCCATAGGCAATGGTGGCGATGGCGCTGCGCGGCCGGCGTGTCGCCAGGTGATCTGCGATGGCGGGATGATCGGCGACCAGCCGATGCGAGGCCCATGCGCCGATCCATTCGTTGAGCCAGAACCAGGTTCGCGCCGCCATTCCCCATTTTGGGCGGCGCCACTCGATGCCGTCCATGTTGGTGAAGATCTTGCGTCGCTTCAGCCTGAGCCAGGTCAGGAAAACCGCGCCATTGTAGCCGAGCACCAGGCAAACGCCCGGTCGCCGGGCGGCGTCGCGGGCGCATTGCCAGTCGAATTCCAGCGTCGCGCGCGGTCCCTTGGAGGCAACCTGGATGTGAATGAGCTCGATGCCGCGCCAGGTTTCGCTGCGCACCCTCTGGTCGATCCGATCGACCTCATCCTGGCAATAGACGCCGACTTTCCAACCGCGCCCGACAAGAAACAGCGCCAGTTTTTCGGCAAAGGTTTCAAAGCCGCCATGGGCTGCGGGTATGCCGCGGGTCCCCAGGATCAGAATGGCGGGCGTTTCTGGTTTCATGGCCGGCGGCACTTTCACATGTCTCATATATTAGATATTGCTTAATTTATAATGAGCAGATGGCAACTTCCGTGCCACCTCTCGATTTAGGTATCCTGCGAGGGATCATCGCGCGGGGTTGTAAAAAAACGGTGTTGAAGCCGATGGTTGTTTCATTCTCGGTCAACCCTTCTGTGCGTAGCTGTATCGAAACGAAGCAATGCCTGGGGCGTACGGCCGGCAGTCGGGCGTATCGAACCAGGCATGATTCTTGCGGACGGGCTTCTGCCACAATCGCCCAGCGCGATGGTTGTAGCACCCGGCGGGATATAAAGATGCGGATTGCCTGCGTTCATCAGGGTTATGAACTCTATGGTTCTGACCGCAGCTTTGCGGAGAGCGTTGCCGCGCTGCGCGCCGCGTTTCCGTCGGCCGACATCGAAGTGGTTTTGCCACGTAGCGGGCCGATCGTGCGGATTCTGGAAGCGCATGCCAGCCGGATCGTATTCGAACCGCTCTGGGTGCTGAGGCGCCAGGCCATTGCGCGCCTTGCGACCGTCGAGATGGCGCGATTGCCGGTTGCCGTGTTCAGGGCGTGGCGGCGCCTCAAGGATTGCGACCTCGTCTATGTCAACACCTCGATCGTGGCCGACTACGCGCTGGCCGCACGCCTTCTTCCCCAAAAGGCCGTCCTGCACATCCACGAAATCCCCGAAGGCGCCATGCGCAGGGTACTTGTCGGCCTGATGCGCTGGAGCCACGCGGATCTGATCTTCAATTCACACGCGACACGCGCCGCGTTTGGTGATCCCAAGGCGGCGCGTGCGTATGTCGTCTACAACGGTGTTGCCGGGCCGGCGGCGGTCGAACCGATGACATATGACGGCAAGCGCCCATTGCGGGTGCTGCTGCTTGGCCGTATCAACCGGATCAAGGGGCAGGAGATCCTGCTGGAGGCGATCGCCTCGATGCCGGCGGAACTCCAGGCGAGGATCGAGGTGCGGTTGGTCGGCGGCGCCTTCGAAAGCACCGAGCGTGAGCATGCGCTTGCCGAACTGGTCGAAACCATGGGGCTTACCGGGCGCGTCAGAGTCCTGCCTTTCATTCCCGACCCTTCGGAGCATTATCGATGGGCGGATATCGTCACCGTGCCGTCGCGGCGTCCGGAATCGCTGGGCCGCGTCGCCATCGAGGCGATGGCTTACGGCCGGCCGCCGCTTGTATCGGCGATCGGCGGGCTGGTGGAAGTGGTCAGCGACGGGGAGACCGGCTGGCATGTTCCGCCCCGCGACGCAGCAGCTCTTGGCGCGAAATTGCAGGAGATCATCCTCGCCCCTGAGGCCTGGCGCGGGTTTGTCGCTGCCGGACGCGCGCGCTACGAGGCAATCTTCAGCGAGCCGGTCGCGGCCGCGGCGATCACCGCGATCGCCGCCGACAAGCTGAAGACGACCATCGCGCGGCCGGGCAGGGTGCCTGCTGCCCGCGAAGCGGAGACGCGGCCGTGAAGCTAGCGTTTCCGAGCCATCTGGTTCGACGCCTCGTGCTGATGATCGGCGGCGAGGCGATGCAGAGCGGCTTTCATTTTGCCCTCAACATCATGCTGTTGCACATGCTGTCGGCGCAGGGCTACGGCCTCTTCGCCATCGGTATGGTGATGGGCGGTGTCGGCCTGTCCTATATCAGGTCGCTCACCGCCGTTCCCGCCAGCATCTGGATGAGCAAGAGCACCAACAGCGCCGGCGTCGATACCTATGACGTGGCGTTCGGAACGGCGGCGCTGATCGTGGCGTTGCTGATGGCCGTCGGCACGGCAGTCCTGATGCATGTCCTTGGCGATCCAAGCGGAATTGCCGCCGGCTGCTTCGTCGGTGCCTGGTCGTTGCGCAGCCATATGCGCACGGCTTTCTTTGCACGGCGCCAGCAGGTTGTCGTCTCCGTCAGCGATGGCGCTTTTACAGTCGCCGGCTGTGTCCTGACCGGGCTGTCGATCTGGTTGGTCCAAGACCCGCTGCAGACCGTGTTCTATGCACTAGCCGCGGCAAATGTTTTCGGCATTTTCGTCCTGGTCCGGCTGGCTCGGCGTTCGCTTCGCATCAGCTTCCGCATGCCGACCCGGCGACGCTATGTCAGGCTCTGGCCCCAGCTGCGCTGGTCGGCATTCAGCGCCACCACCACCAACATCCAGGGCCAATGTCTGGCGCTGCTGGTCGCCGGCATTGCCGGTCCTGCCGCCTACGCACCGCTGGCGGCGGTTCTGGTGCTGTTTGCTCCGCTGCGCATCATCAGCCTTGCTTTCGTCAACATGACGCAGCCGGATCTCGCCAGGCTGATGCGGAACAATGAAACGGGCCGTGTCTGGACGCAGGCCAAGATCTGGGCACTCGTCATGGGGTTTGGCGGCCTTGCATATGGATGCGCCATCATGTTCGTCCTGCCGATGATAAAATCCCAGGCTCTCCAGGACGCTTCGACCTGGTTCATCGGACTTTTCGTGATCGCGAATTTTGTCCCGATCATGCTCTATATCATGCCCCGCATCGTGCTTGAGATACTCGGCGATTTTCGGATCGTCGCGTTCACCACGACGGGCGGCGCGGTCGTCGGGCTGGCACTGATCGCGGCCCTGCTGGCAATCGCGTCTCCGCCGTGGGCGCTGTTGGGTTCCGCCGTCTCGGAGATGTTCGTGCTCGTGGCATCATGGTATTTCGCGCATCACCGCATGTGGAATATCGAGCATCCCGATGAGGCGCGCGACAGCCGGTTGGGCGCCTGGCGGCGCACGCTGTCGTTCGCCACGGCAAAGCGATAGGAAAAATATGGCAGTCCAGGCGGTGCAAATTGCTGCGGTGACCGGCTCGCCCGATGGCCAGTCCTCCCGTCCGGCCGTCGTCTCCAACGATGCATACACGGCGCGGCTCCACACCAGCCTGGAAGCGGTGAGGCCGCTCTGGTTGCGCCTTCAGGCGGACGGTGTGTGCACCGCCCACCAGAATTATGCCTGGGCCGAGGGGATCGTAGCGCGGCTGATGCCTGAAGGTGCGGAACTGCTCATCGTGGAGGTAAACGACGCCGTGACGGGCGTGCCGCGAATGCTGGTGCCGTTGATACGGCGACCGGCTTTCCGCCATCGAGTGATCGAGTGGCTGAGCTGTGGCGTTTGCGACTATTCGGCACCGTTGCTGGCCGATGCGAGCCCGTGGACGACGCAGTCGGCGCAGGCCGCGTGGGCCGCGGTGCGCTCCGTGCTGCCGCCGGCGGACCGTATCCAGATCAGGGGAATTCCGCAATCGATCAGCGGTGTCGCCAATCCGCTGGCCCTGCTGGCGGCCACGCGCGATTCCCTGCATACCAGCTTCGGCCTCGCCATCGACGGCGATCCGGAGACCGTCCTCAAGCGCCTATGCCGGCCATCCTTCGTCAAGGCTTTCAACAAGGACTGGCGTCGCCTCGAACGGCTTGGCGGCGTGGAACTGGTCGAAGCCAACACGCCGGCCCTGGTGGAGGTCATCTTCGCCGGCCTGGTCCGGATGCGGCTCAGCCGCTTTCGCGAACTGGGCCGCTTCGACCTGCTGACGCAGGCGGCGGTTGTCGATTTCTATCGAAACGCTGCTCTCGAGGGCCTGTCGGATGGGTCGGTGCGGCTCTTCGGGTTGCGTGTGGGTGAAGCTCTTATCGCGGTCCAATACCTGCTGATCCATCAAGTCACCGTTCATGCTCTGCTGATCTCAATCGATCAGGGCGCGGTGCCTAATGT
>NZ_RZTF01000422.1:0-5311 GCF_004023175.1 Mesorhizobium sp. M7A.F.Ca.MR.362.00.0.0 | reverse complement strand
TTCAAATCCGGCCGAAGCCGGTCGCCGCTTAGGGCTCGGATTGTTCACGGTCGACTAGTGAGCACTCTCCAATATGTTAGGCTCTGTCGCAGTAGCGCAACAAGCTCAGTCTTTGGATGGGTGGTATGAGGATGAGACGACTGAATGTGTACAGGCTCAGTCTTTTTATCGAGGCTCTCGTTTTTGTCGTAAGCGCGTTCGGTGCGACGTGGCTTACCAGCTTTGTGAACGCGCCATGGTGGACATATGTGATTATAGCGGCCATCGCTATGGGCATGTTCGTCGCCGTGCGTGGGGTCCTTTCTGAGCCGCAACGTATGGGACTCTTGGCACACAACTCGGCAGCGACCTCTGCGTGAACCCAGACGCCTTGAAAATGTGCCCGATGCGTCCGGATTTTTGGCGGTGATCTTCATCAAATGCGATGAGCTGCAATTTCTGGCGACGGCCACGCTAAGGGCGGGCCTCCAGCACCATGTTGAACGGTGTCTCCGCGGCGCGACGCAATCGCTTGAAGCCGCCGCCGGTCACAACCTTGCGCAGCCTCGCCTCACCGGCCTGGGCTCCAAGCGCGAGCCCGACTTCCTGCGACACGGATGCGGGCGTGCACACGAAAGTGGAAGCGGCATAGTAAACGCGGCCGACGGGATTGAGGTTCGCCGCCAGATGATCATGCGCGAACGGCTCGACGATCATCCACGTGCCGTCCGGCTTGAGCGATCCGTGGACATGGGTGGCGGCGCCCGTCGGGTCGCCCATGTCGTGAAGGCAATCGAAGAATGTGACGAGGTCATAGGTTCCGGGATAGCTCTTGGCGGCCGCCACGTCGAACCGCGTGTTAACGCCGACGCCGGCTACCTCGGCCGCCTTGCGGGCGCGCTCAATCGAAGGGGCATGATAGTCGAAGCCGACGAAGCGCGAATTGGGGAAGGCCTGTGCCATGAGCACGGTCGATGCACCATGACCGCATCCAACATCCGCGACGTCCACGCCGCGTTCGAGCTTCTCGACGACGCCCTCCAAGGCCGGCAGCCAGGAGTCGATCAGATTGGCATTGTAGCCTGGACGGAAGAACCGTTCCGTACCGCGAAACAGACACGCGCTATGATCGTGCCACCCGACGCCCTTGCCGGACTGGAATGCCTGCCTCACCTTTTCTTCATCGAGCCACAGCGCGGACAGGAACTCGAATGCGCCTGCCATGAAGGCCGGGCTGTCTTCATCAGCGAACACCAGCTCTTGCTCGGCGTTGAGATAGAATTTGTCGCTCGCTTCATCGTAGTCGACGTAACCCGCCGCCGCCTGCCCGGAAAGCCATTCCCTTACGAGGCGTTCCTGGGTGCCGGTGCGTGTCGAAAGTTCGGCGGCCGTCATCTTGCCGCCTTCGCGCAATGCCTTGAACAGGCCGAGTCTGTCCCCCAGCAGGACTCCCGCGCCCGTTGCGATCGCACCGAGATCGCCGACCATTTTCCCCAAGAATGCGTCCAACTTTTCCTGATTCGCTTCAGACATCTGAATCTCCCTTTGGGTTCAATCTCTCCAGGCGACGGAGCCGTGCTCGTCATGAGGCGCCTTGAGCATCAGATGCTCGAAGACATGCAGATATCCCCGGCGGCTCATTCCGCGCTGCCGATCCTGCACCAGACCATATGGGTGACGACCGGCGCGGTGGTCGGGAATGACAGCCACCTCCATGCCGTTGAAAAGCAGGAAATCCGTCACTTTGCCCTCGTCGGTAACCGGCGGAGCCGGAGTGGTCGTCACCAGGGCAAGCCCTGTTGCAGCAGGTATCCTTGGGCAGCCTGTCAGAACATCGATGACTCCGGTTGTGGTGCCGGGGTGGGCGATCAGGGGCCAAGTGATTGTTCCGCGGCGGCTGTATGTTGTGGTAAGGTGATCATGCGAACTCTTGTTGGTCGGTCACGTGTTTTGCGGATGACCCGCATGTACTGTGCCAAATGAGAAAACCATTCAAACGCAATCCAGTAGATCTGACTGTATCCGACATTGTCGGAATTTGGACATCGCCGAACGCGAAGCGCTCGGGGCTTGTGACGATACTTGAGCGTGCTGCTTCGGAGGAGGGATGAGCCTCGAACCGGCCGCGAGGCCTTTTTCTGGCAACGGATATTCCGGCCGGGTTAGGCCGCGAGGAAAGCGACGGTGAATAAGAGGTAGAGGACCAACCGTTTTGAGCGGGTAGTTGCCGTGTTGCGCCCCCAGGCAAAGGCCAGCACCACGGAGCAGTATTTCTGGTGGCGATACTACAACGCCTTTTAGTGCCGGTTACCCGTTTTTACCCAGTTGGCCTGGTGCATTCAGAGCGAGCTCGTTGGAAACCGCTTATTGTGGCTATGAGCGAACTCGGGATGGAGGAGTGGACCCAAAAATTGGCAAAATGCCCCAGGGAGGATTACATGGGTCGCTCATTCCCCGTACTCGTTACAGGTGCGCGTCGCTTCGCAAACAGCTTGCTTTTGACTTGGCGTTTTTTGCCGTCTCGGCATCGCTCACTAATTCGGCCGCTGCCGACACCGTGAACTGGCGTCAATTCGAAGGGACCAGCATAACTTGGGCCTACGACATCCACCCCTATGCGGATGCTCTCGCTGCGCAATTTCCGGAGTTCGAGAAGCTGACCCGGCATCAAGGTCACGCCGGAACTCTACCCAGACGATTCTTACTGGAACAAGATGACGATCCAACTGACGACGAAGTCGCCAGCATGGGATGTGTTCGGCACTGGCATTCAGCCCGCGTAGGACCTCGCTCCGAGTGGCGCCCTGGAGCCGCTGGACAAATACCTGAGCGATTGGAAGCTTACCGATGCTGGATACGACTACATTACGTGGACATGATCAAGAAGTGCGCGGCTCCTTCCTTCGCGTCCGGCCGCAGCGCGATGACGATCGACTCAAATATGTTCGGCTTCTGGAACGATGTTGCGGGGAAGCCGGCATCCGGCAAGATCGCCTTCGCTCCGCCGCTGCACGCACCGAGCGCCACGAGCTTGGAGTCTGACATCTGGATCTGGGCTCTCGCCATGAACGCGGCTTCCGAAAAGAAGGGCACGGCCTGGCTGTTCATCCCGTGGGCCACCTCCAAGCAGGTGGCGCTCAAGGGTGCCCTTGCTGGCCAGCTCGTCAATCCGCCGCGCACGTCGACCTGGCAGACGACACCTGGACTAAGTACGCTTCGCAGCCCGAGTTCAACAACTTCGTTGACAGCTTCAAAAAGATACAGGACCAAGCCGCGCTGGCTTTCACACCGCGTGTCGGCTTCGGCGAAGCCATGAACGCATGGGCCGTGGCGATGCAGAAGATGGTAAACGGCGATGACGTCGAGACGACGTTGAGGGCGCTTGCCGAAGAAATCCGCACTGGCCTCTGATCAAAAGGAACAGGGCAGTACTATTGCACTGCCCTGTTCCCGCCAACGGCGGAGATCACGCCGTGTCACCCCAAGCACTTAAACCCAGCGTGCCGATGGCAGCCGAAGGACCTGGCGCGCGCGCCTCGTCCGGTTCGGCTTCGCTGGAGGGGCGTTCCATCGACTGTTTCAGCCTTGCAATCATCCAGGCGCTGGCCAAAAGCCAGATGGAGCGCCGGCTCAGGAACCGGCGCAAAAACTCGAGCCTGCCGGCGCTGATCGAGCTGGTGCTGGCGCGGCCGCTGGTGTCGGCAGGTCTGGTCGCGGCCGAGCTGAAAATTAGCCAGCGCGCTGCGCTCGGGCTGGTGCCGAACTCGGCATCCGTGAGGTGACCGGCAGGGGGCGCTACCGGGCGTGGGACCCCGTTTAGCTGCGGCGGGCTTTGGCGAAAGCGACAGCACTGATGATTTTTGCTGTACGCTCATTCTCCCTCATCTGCGCGTTGACAGAAAACCAGCAGGCGAGGGTCACAGCACGCTGTGCTCCCCGCGATTTCCGGAAAACCAATGAAAAACGACTTTGATCGATCGCGCGGGACGTATCATTCAACCATGTCGAGAACGGGCGTGACGGCACGTACACTATGGACCGAGAGAACTTTGTCTGGCGACTTTGCGCACGCTTGCAAAACTCTTCGGAAAACTTCCTTCTGTTGATCCAATGATCGTAATGAGCTGGAGTGGCATCGCCGCTCTCCTCGGTTCTTGCTCTCTCAGTTGAACTTGATGCTAGCCTGCACGAAAACGCCGTAGCGCTTTGCCTTCCAATCGTCGGCCTGCGGGGAACCACGACCGCCCATTGCCTCTTCGAAATGAGCGGTGCCGTTATTCGCCACGGCCGCAACACCGCCTCGAGCTGGACGCCATGCCCATCGCCGTCTTCGGGAATTAGCTTGATCTTGGGCGCATGTGGTGCTGCTCTTTGCCGTCGAGCCGCGTGAAGAGGAACGCCACGTCACCAGAAAGGCTGAGTCGCTCGGTGAGTTGCGTCTGCCCGGCCAAGCCGAGTCGCAGCGAATGCCAATCGTTGTCCTGGCTGAGAGGTTGACGTAGGTGGGACGGTTGGCACACAGGTTCCCCAGTTGGTCGCCTGCTGCGTGCAACCGAAAGCATCGTAGCTCTCGTGCCAGAAATTGTTGCCAACAAAAGCACCGATGCGGTAGCGCGGTGAGTTCAAGAAATTATATCCAAGATCGGCGGTGAAATAGCTGACGCCGCCCCCGCGCTGATCACTGAATGTGTTTGAGTAGCCCCCCATTTCCGTAAGAAGTCCTCGTCATGAGAAAATCCTCCCTGATGCCGCCCGCACCGAGGAGGCCTTTACGAAAATGCCAGTCGGATTGTGGACTCGAATGCGCGTCTAGATCGTCATAGGTGAGCCGCGAGACCAGTGACGTACCTTTATGATTGTAAAGTTCCTTCGATGCGTTGCCGGTACTGGCCAGTAACGTAGTCCACCCTCGAAGGAAAAGACTGAGGCCGCCGACCCGGCGCCGACGCCGACTCGCAATCACCGGCACTCGACGGCGGTTCGGAACTTCTCGGTGCCGCAGCGCCGGCCAAGCCGGACGGGCCCGGTGAAAAATTCGTCGTCGAGGGCAAGGCGCCCGCTGCTGCGCCCGGCCGCGCCGACGATTTTTCTTGGCCGCCAAGGCGGCAGCCTGCGGCCGGGGCCACAACCGAAACGACCACGGCGATCAGTCCGTAAGCTGCCCGGGGCAGCGGAAGGGCGGAAAGCGCCTTCAGGTGGCCGCACAAGTAGGGTCTCGAGACGGACTCAGCGCGGCAGCACGCTCGATCCCATCAGCGCCTCATCGATGGCGCGCGCCGCCTGGCGGCCCTCGCGGATCGCCCAGACGACCAGCGACTGGCCGAGCCGCACG
>NZ_RZTF01000421.1:0-5313 GCF_004023175.1 Mesorhizobium sp. M7A.F.Ca.MR.362.00.0.0 | reverse complement strand
GGCACATAGGTGCCGGTCGGGTTGTTGGGATTGGCCAGGAACACGATCTTGGTGCGCAGCGTGACCGCGGCCAGGATGGCGTCGATGTCGGCGCGCTCGTTTCTTTCCTTGATCGTCACCGGAACGGCACCCGCCGACTGGATGTAGATCTTGTAGACCATGAAGGCGTGTTCGGTGATGACGGCCTCGTCGCCGGGCGCCAGATAGGTCTGCGCCAGCAGGCCGAGAATCTCGTCGGAACCGTTGGAACAGATGATGTTCTGCGGGTTAAGGCCATGCACCTCGGCGATCGCTTCGCGCAGCCGCCTGGCGGTGCCGTCGGGATAGATGTCGAGCTTGCCGGCAATCTCGCGCGCGGCTTCGATCGCTTTCGGCGAGGGCCCTAGCGGATTCTCGTTTGATGACAGCTTGTGGACCTTGGCGACGCCGGCGGGCGCCGTGCTCTTGCCCGGCACATAGGCGTCGATGTCCATGATGCCCGCACGCGGGGTTGGACGTGCCTGGTCCGGTGTCTGGCTCATGTCGCAAAATCCGTCGAGAACGCTTCCTGAGGGAAGCCGCAGCGGAAATACAAGCCGTGGCCTGCAATGTCGAGAGGCGACAGCCATCGCCCAGGGCTGGCCGTTGACGACTGCGCGCCACAGCCCTAGAAGGGGTGCGAACTTCCGTGGTGATTTGGCCGGTCGGCTTGCAGCCACGTTAAACAACTTGCTAAAGGGCCGTTTGCATCCTGTAACCGGCTTTGCGACTGCAATGCCGGTTTTTTGTTGTCCGCCCCGGCCGGACACCCGTATCGGCATCGACTTTCGACAAGCGCGATGCGTGGGCTCAAAGTGTGAGATGGATGTCATGGCCGTTCTGCGTGCCCGCAAAACCAACAACGAGGTCGACCAACCGTCGAGCCCGGTTTTGCGTTTTGGATCCGACAAGCCGCTCAAGCTGGACGCTGGCACGCTGCTTTCACCGTTCCAGATCGCCTACCAGACCTACGGCACGCTGAACGATGCCCGCTCCAACGCCATCCTCGTCTGCCATGCACTGACCGGAGACCAGCACGTCGCCAGCACCAATCCGGTGACCGGCAAGCCTGGCTGGTGGGAAGTGCTGATCGGCCCCGGCAAGATCATCGATACCAATCGCTTCTTCGTCATCTGCTCCAACGTCATCGGCGGTTGCCTTGGGTCCACCGGCCCGGCCTCGACCAACCCCGCCACCGGCAAGCCCTATGGGCTTGACCTGCCCATTATCACCATTCGCGACATGGTGCGGGCGCAGCAGATGCTGATCGACCATTTCGGCATCGAAAAATTGTTCTGCGTGCTCGGCGGCTCGATGGGCGGCATGCAGGTGCTGGAATGGGCGTCGAGCTATCCGGAGCGCGTGTTCTCGGCGCTGCCGATCGCCACCGGCGCGCGCCATTCCTCGCAGAACATCGCCTTCCATGAGGTTGGCCGCCAGGCTGTCATGGCCGATCCGGACTGGCATGGCGGCAAATATTTCGAGCACGGCAAACGCCCGGAAAAGGGCCTGGCGGTAGCGCGCATGGCCGCCCACATCACTTACCTGTCGGAAGCCGCCCTGCACCGCAAGTTCGGCCGCAATCTGCAGGATCGCGAAGCGCTGACCTTCGGCTTTGACGCCGACTTCCAGATCGAAAGCTATCTGCGCCACCAGGGCATGACCTTCGTCGATCGCTTCGACGCCAATTCCTACCTCTACATGACGCGGTCGATGGACTATTTCGACCTTGCCGCCGACCATGGCGGCCGGCTGGCCGATGCTTTTGCCGGCACGAAAACCCGCTTCTGCCTGGTGTCGTTCACCTCGGACTGGCTTTTTCCGACCGAGGAGAGCCGCTCGATCGTGCATGCGCTCAACGCCGCCGGAGCATCGGTATCCTTCGTCGAGATCGAGACCGACCGCGGCCACGACGCATTCCTGCTCGACGAGCCGGAACTGTTTGCCGCCATCAACGGCTTCATCGGCTCGGCCGCCAGGGCGAGAGGGCTCAGCGCATGACCCCCGAAAATAGCAGGCTTTTCGGGTCGGGATCATGCGCCAGGCAGGAGGCGAAGCCATGAGCGTCAACCGCGACCAGCGCGTCGACCTTGAAGTCGTCGCCAACCTCATCCCACCACAGTCGCGCGTGCTCGATGTCGGCTCGGGCGACGGCTCGCTGCTCGAATTGCTGCAGGACAGCAAGCAGGTCGACGGCCGTGGGCTCGAGCTGTCGCAGCGCGGCGTCAACGAATGCGTGGCGCGCGGCCTCTCGGTCATCCAGGGCGATGCCGACAAGGATCTCGAATTCTATCCCGACAAGGGCTTTGACTTCGTCGTCCTCTCGCAGACGCTGCAGGCCACCCGCAACCCGAAGCTGGTGCTCGACGAACTGCTAAGGATCGGCAATCGCGCCATCGTCTCCTTCCCCAATTTCGGCCATTGGCGTGTGCGTCTGTCACTGTTCGTCAACGGCCGCATGCCGGTGACCAAGGACCTGCCCTATTCCTGGTACGACACGCCCAACATCCACTTCTGCACCATCCGCGACTTCGTCAATCTGTGCGACGAGCTCGGCGCGACCGTCGAGAAGGCAACTGCTCTCGACGCCAACGGCCAGAAGATCGGCCTGTCGATGCCGTGGTGGTTCTGGAACTTCTTCGGCCAGCAGGCAGTGTTCTTGCTGAAACGGCAGTAGCCGCAAGCTATTCGAGGATGTCCGTGGCCTTGTGCGGATGTTCGACGCCGTCAGCAAACACCACGTCGGCCTCCGAATTGTCCGTGCGCAGCGCCAGAATCGCTTGATAGGCGGGCGAATTGTACCAGCCATGCACATGCTGCCTGTCGGGAAATTCGATGATGATCAGATGGCCCGGCCAGTTGTTCTCGATCACCTCGACATCGCCGCCATGGACCAGAAAACGGCCGCCGAAAGGTTCCAGCGTGGCATCGATCTTGTGCAGGTATTCGACGATCTGCGGGCCCATCGTGGCTTGGCGCATATGGGCGACGGCGTAAGCGGTCATAAGTGCACTCCCTTTCAATCGAAGCCGATTGCCGGCTCCGCAGGCACAGATTGCCAAGGGTCGTGACAGAATTCGATTACCCCAAAAGTAATAAGAATGAGATGAGGCGATCAAGACGAATCGGCCTGCGCGATCCTGAGGCGGTTTCAAGTCTCCGGCCCTCAGGGTGTTGCCGTTGAGACGCAAGGTTGCGAATTCGTGGTTGCGGACGGATTGAACTCTGCAACCAGATGATGACACGGGAGCATGTTTTTCGTAGCGTCATGCCGGACGCGATGCCGAGCGAAGCACGGAGCGGGGAACCTGACCTATTCGATCGTTGTCGAAATGGAAAACGCCAAGTCCATCAATGAAGATGAGATCGGCGTTTCGTTCAGTGCTTTGGCACGGGAAATAGAAGCCGTGACGACAACCGGTCAATACATAAAACCGGAGGTCATCGTCGTTCACAGCGGACCAGATACCGACACACCGATTCTCCGGCATCGTCTCACCGAAATTGTTCCGCAACTTGGCATGGCAGCAAATACGGTCTTCAGCGCCTGCACAGGCGGCCGGTATTATGAGGTCAAGAACGCAGGCGCCGCGTTGGCCAAGGGCGACATCGTCATTTTCTGCGATTCCGATACAGTGATCGAAGACGGCTGGCTGTCGGCACTTCTCAAACCGCTCCAGGATCCGAAGACGATCGCCGTGAACGGTTACACCTATCTCGGCTGTGACGATTTCGCTTCGCGGACCTTTGCGCTTCTGTGGTTCTTCCCGCTGCGTGATGGTGATCGACGCTTTGCCTCCAAGCGCGCGATGAACGCCAACAATTGCGCCTTCCGCAGAAGCTGGTTAGCCGGCCATCCCTTTCCGGCCAGCAATGGATTCAAGGTTTCTTGCACGTTGCTCGCCAGCCAGTTACGAGCAAGCGGGCATGATTTTGTCAGAGTCGATGCCCGGGCCAGCCATTATCCTCCGCGCGGTTGGCGCTTTTTCTTTTGGCGTGCCCTGGTCACCGGGCGCGATGCGGACCGGAAATATGTGGCGCTGGCATCGCCATCCCAAGCCGCGCGAGTGCTGAAGGCGACAAGACGTTGGTTTTCGACGTCCTGGAAAGTGGGCGGGCGTATTCTGACGCATGCAACTCGGCTCGGAATGCCGGCATGGCAGATCCCGTTTGCACTGATCGTCGGATTGGCCTTTTGCGCGCTGGTTTTTTGTGCACAAGCGGCCATGGCCCTTGGGCTGGTTCGGGACGAGGTTGAAAACGTGCCCCTCTACGTGGGACATAGCTGAAGCACTATGGTCAAAATGGGCAAAACCATCGAACCGACACCTCTCATCACGGTCATTACGCCGACCCACAACCGACGCGAAACGGTGTTGCGCGCCGTGGAAAGCGTACTCTCCCAGAGCATGTCGAGGCTTGAGCACATTGTCGTCGACGATGGTTCGACCGATGGGACCGAATCGGCGCTGGCCCGCATCCAGGACCCGCGGCTGATCTATGTCGGGGCGAAATGGCGAGGCGCCAACGCAGCCAGGAATGCCGGCATCGAGCGCGCGCGGGCACCGTTGGTGACGTTCCTCGATTCCGACGACATCTACATGCCGCACCGGCTTGAACGAACCCTGACCTGGTTCGAGGAAAATCCTGCACTGCAAGTGCTGATCAGTTCGTTCGTGTCCCTGAAAGGCAATCGCATCACAAACTGCGTCAACCCCGAGGCGTTCGTGAGCCCCGCAATGCTGGAGCGGACGCTGGTTGGGCAGACCATCTTCATTGCCGGCTCCGCGATCACGGCTCGCCGCGAAGCCTTGCTGGCCATCGGCGGCTACGACAGCGACATCACCCGCATGCAGGATCGCGAATTGCTGCTGCGCCTTGCGCGGCGCTTCGGTGCGCAGTTGTCCAGGGATCTGGACTGGACGAAATACAATTCGGAGAACTCGATTTCCGGCCGCCGTGACGGCTATGTCGAGGCCTATGCGAACCTGATGGGCAAACATCCGCATATTGCCCATGCCTACCCGCACATTCCGCCTTACATGATCTCGCGGCAGCTCATCGCCGACATCCTGCGAGGCAGGATACCGGAGGCATTTCAGGGCTACATGGCCAACCGTTCATCCAAAACGCTTGGCTATTCGCTGCCGGAATTGATGCAAGGCTATGTCCATGGCCGGCGCTGGCGCCGCGATCTCTCCAACGAGTTTCGCAATCAATTTGGTGCCCGGCCCGCTTAACCGAGAGGGATTCCGGGAAATTGTGGAACGGTTTTCCCTCCGGATCGCGTTAACC
>NZ_RZTF01000041.1:28221-28538 GCF_004023175.1 Mesorhizobium sp. M7A.F.Ca.MR.362.00.0.0 | reverse complement strand
GGCCTCGACACTGGTGGCGTGCTGAAGCAGGCGCGCGGCAGATCGAAAAAAGGCGACACCATCTCAAGTCACGCACTACGCCAGACGGCGTTCTCGCGCGACATCTGCGTCGAGGCGGTCAGCGATGCTCTGGCTGGAAAACTCACGACGATCGATCCCGGCCTGCCTTCGAAACTGTGGTATCATCCGACGATCTGGTTCTACGTCTGGACGGGCCTCAGAACCGGCATCTGGTAGCGCGTTTTTCGTCCCGGACGGCATGCTGCGCGCCGGCGTTTCCGACGCGTGGAACCGGGCGCCGGCATACGCCGCAAACG
>NZ_RZTF01000041.1:5598-28213 GCF_004023175.1 Mesorhizobium sp. M7A.F.Ca.MR.362.00.0.0 | reverse complement strand
CTCACCTTTCATTTTACGACATCGAAATGCGTCGCTTTTGAATGCGCGCGCGTCGTCCCATAACAAGCGGCCCCACTGCGCTTGCGGCAATGCTCGATAGTTCGAGGAGTGAGAATTCATGGCCGATCTGATCGTCGTCTACTGGCGCGATATCCCCGCCCAGATCATCGTCAAGAAAGGCCGGCAGAACGCCAAGCGCGAACTGCCGCTGCGCTTCACCGAGGCGATCGACATGTGCGCCATGCGCACCGGCGCCGGCGGCACAGACGACTATCTGGCCGAATGGCGCAAAGCCGATCCCATTCCGGTCGGCGACGACCTCGAAGCCGAGGTCGAGAAGGCTTTTCAGGACATCGACACGAAATACGACCGAGAGCGGCTGGTCGCTCTGGTCAAGGCGGGCGGCAAAGAAAATGTCTGACACCATTCCTGCCAAGGAGGGGCCGGCTGTTACCCAGGCAACTCTGGTCAAGAAGGCGGCGCCGAAATCCGACTACAAACCGGCCGACGTGTCGCCGCAGCGGCGCGTACAGCGTTCCTTCGCAGTCAGATTATGGTCTGTGCGGCACTCGCGATTACTCGAATGGTTCTACGCCAAATTCGCCGACATGTTCCTGCTCCTCCATCCCCTGTGGAAGGGCATAGGCTACGGCCGCGTCGAAGGGCCGATCAAATTCGTCGAGAAGCGCGTCAAGGGTTTCATGTTCGACTGCCGCATGTGCGGCCAGTGCATCTTGTCCTCGACCGGCATGTCGTGCCCGATGAACTGCCCCAAGCAGCTGCGCAACGGCCCCTGCGGCGGCGTGCGCGCCAACGGCAATTGCGAGGTCGAGCCTGACATGCCTTGCGTCTGGGTCAAGGCCTGGGAAGGCTCGCAGAACATGGTGCACAGCGACAGGATCCTGACCGTGCAGAAGCCGGTCGACCAGTCGCTGCGCGAAACCTCGGCCTGGCTGCGGGTGACCGCGCAGGCGGCCACCGCGCGCGAAGCCGCCGCTGCCGCCAAGAATGGGGCGGCAAACACCGGGGCGTCGGCATGATCGGACGTCAGCGCGACGAGAACCCCGCCGGCATCGATCTGCCGCTCGAACCCCTGCCCGGCCACACCTCGCGCGGCCGGCTGGAGCGCGTGCTTCGGCGCGGCGAGTTCGCGGTGACGACGGAGCTCAACCCACCCGACAGCGCCGATCCCGAGGACGTCTACAACCGCGCGAAGATTTTCGACGGCTGGGTCGACGCCATCAACGCCGTCGACGCTTCGGGCGCCAATTGCCACATGTCCTCGGTCGGGATCTGTGCGCTTTTGACCCGCATGGGCTATGCGCCGATCATGCAGATCGCCTGCCGCGACAAGAACCGCATCGCCATCCAGGGCGACGTGCTGGGTGGTGCCGCGATGGGCGTCGCCAACATGCTGTGCCTCACCGGCGACGGCGTGCAGGCCGGCGACCAGCCCGGGGCCAAGCCGGTGTTCGACCTCGACTGCATGTCGCTCCTGGAAACCTGCCGCATCATGCGCGACAATGGCAAGTTCCTGTCCGGCCGCAAGCTGACGACGCCGCCGCAGCTTTTCCTCGGAGCTGCGATCAATCCGTTCGCGCCGCCGATCGACTTCCGTCCGCACCGGCTGGGCAAGAAGATCGCCTCCGGCGCGCAATTCGTACAGAGCCAGTATTGCTTCGACGTGCCGATGTTCCGCACCTACATGCAGAAGGTGCGCGACCTCGGCTACACCGAAAAATGCTTCATCCTGGTTGGCGTCGGCCCGCTCGCCTCGGCCAAGACGGCCAAGTGGATCCGCTCCAACGTGCCGGGCATCCATATTCCCGATTCTGTCATCAAGCGGCTGGAAGGCGCCCAGGACCAGAAAAAGGAAGGCAAGCAGCTCTGCATCGACATCATCAACGAGGTGAAGGAAATATCAGGCGTTTCCGGCGTCCATGTGATGGCCTACCGGCAGGAGGAATATGTCGCCCGAGATCGTCGATGAATCGGGCGTGCTGAAGGGCCGCCAGCCATGGAAACGTGAGATCCGCCGCGACGATCAGCTTGTCGCCGACCGGCTCGACAGCATCTTGCACGACGACATTACCGAAACGCAGGTGGACATGGTGAAGACCGCGCATTGACAGCGCGGACGGCCACCCATTCGCTTGAACGAAACCAGACAACGATATAAAGAAATCTTTATATCACGGCGGAGAGAATTCATGACCCGTACCATCGTCGCTTCGGCGACACGAGAAATCATCATCGGCTTCGACCAGCCGTTCTGCGTGATCGGTGAACGCATCAACCCGACCGGCCGCAAGAAGCTGGCCGCCGAGATGATCGCGGGCAATTTCGACACCGTCATCCGGGACGCATTGGAGCAGGCAGCCTGCGGCGCCACCATGCTCGACGTCAACGCAGGCGTTACATCTGTCAACCCGAACGAGACCGAACCCGGCCTTTTGGTGCAGACGCTGGAGATCGTGCAAGGGCTGGTCGACCTGCCGCTGTCGATCGACAGTTCCGTCACCGCCGCGATCGAAGCCGCACTCAAGGTTGCCAAGGGCCGTCCGCTGGTCAACTCCGTCACCGGTGAGGAAGAAAAGCTCGAAGCCATCCTGCCGCTGGTCAAGAAGTACAACGTGCCCGTCGTCGCCATTTCCAACGACGAGACCGGCATTTCAATGGATCCGGATGTGCGTTTCGCCGTCGCCAAGAAGATCGTCGAGCGCTGCGCCGATTTCGGCATTCCGGCGCATGACGTCGTCGTCGACCCGCTGGTGATGCCGATTGGCGCGCTGGGCGATGCCGGCCGCCAGGTCTTCGCGCTGCTGCGCCGCCTGCGTGAAGAGCTCAAGGTCAACACCACCTGTGGCCTGTCCAACATCTCGTTCGGCCTGCCGCATCGCCATGGCATCAACGCTGCCTTCATCCCGATGGTGATCGGCGCCGGTATGACATCAGCGATCATGAACCCGGTGCGTCCGCAGGAAATGGAAGCCGTACGCGGCGCCAATGTGCTGAACGGCACCGACGAGAACTGCACAAACTGGATCCGCACCTACAAGGATTACAAGCCCGCCGAAGGCGGCCAGGCCGTTGCCGCCCCGACGCAAGTCAATGCGCCGGGCGACGGCGCCGGCAATGGCGGCCGCCGCCGTGGCGGCCGT
Source organism: Mesorhizobium sp. M7A.F.Ca.MR.362.00.0.0 (assembly GCF_004023175.1). Taxonomy (NCBI): domain Bacteria; kingdom Pseudomonadati; phylum Pseudomonadota; class Alphaproteobacteria; order Hyphomicrobiales; family Phyllobacteriaceae; genus Mesorhizobium; species Mesorhizobium sp. M7A.F.Ca.MR.362.00.0.0. The sequence goes on along the minus strand of NZ_RZTF01000041.1, from coordinate 25,052 downwards.
GAAGCCCGGATGGGCCGAGGATAAGCGCGCAATCGTGAACTCACCTGCCAACATCACCGACCCGCTCGTGCTGTTCATGCCGTCCGGCAAGCGCGGGCGTTTTCCTGTCGGCACGCCCGTGCTAGACGCCGCGCGCCAGCTCGGCGTCTATGTCGAAAGCGTCTGCGGCGGACGCGCCACCTGCGGGCGCTGCCAGATCGAAGTGCAGGAAGGCAATTTCGCCAAGCACAAGATCACCTCCTCCAACGACCACATCACGCCCAAGGGCGCCAAGGAAGAGCGCTATGAGCGCGTCCGTGGCCTGCCCGAACGACGCCGCCTCTCCTGCTCGGCGCAGATTCTCGGCGACCTCGTCATCGACGTGCCGCAGGACACGGTCATCAACGCGCAGACCATCCGCAAGGATGCCGACACCAGGGTGATCGCCCGCGATTCAGCGATCCGCATGTGCTATGTCGAGATCGAAGAACCCGACATGCACAAGCCGCTTGGCGATCTCGACCGGCTGAAGATCGCGCTGATGCACGATTGGGGCCTAAAAAGCCTTGATTTCGATTTTTATCTGCTGCCGCAGGTGCAAGGTATCCTGCGCAAGGGCAACTGGACCGCGACCGCCGCCATCTACAAGGATGCCGATTCGGAGACCGCGCGCGTCGTAGCACTTTGGCCCGGCCTCAAGAACGAGGCCTACGGTCTCGCCTGCGACATCGGCTCGACCACCATCGCCATGCATCTGGTGTCGCTGCTGTCGGGCCGCGTCGCCGCCTCCTCCGGCACCTCGAACCCGCAGATCCGCTTCGGCGAGGATCTGATGAGCCGCGTCTCCTATGTGATGATGAATCCTGACGGCCGCGAAGGCATGACGGTCGCCGTGCGTGAGGCAATCTCCGGGCTGGTCGACAAGGTCTGCGCCGAAGGCAATGTCCAGCGCAACGACATCCTGGACAGCGTCTTCGTCGGCAATCCGATCATGCACCATCTGTTCCTCGGCATCGATCCGACCGAGCTTGGCGGCGCGCCCTTTGCGCTGGCCGTTTCGGGCGCTGTGCACATCAAGGCATCCGACATCGGCCTGAAGCTCAACCAGGGCGCCAGGCTCTACATGCTGCCTTGCATCGCCGGCCATGTCGGAGCGGACGCGGCGGCGGTGACGCTGTCGGAAGGCCCGCATCGCCAGGACGAGATGATGCTGATCGTCGATGTCGGTACCAATGCCGAGATCGTACTCGGCAATCGCCAGCGTGTGGTTGCGGCCTCCTCGCCCACAGGCCCTGCCTTCGAGGGTGCCGAAATCTCCGGCGGCCAGCGCGCAGCACCGGGCGCCATCGAGCGTGTGCGCATCGATCCCGATACACTGGAACCAAAATACCGCGTCATCGGCTCTGAGCTGTGGTCCGACGAGCCGGGCTTCCTGGAAAGCGTCCAGGCAACCGGCGTCACCGGCATCTGCGGTTCCGGCATCATCGAAGTGGTGGCGGAGATGTATCTCGCCGGCATCATTTCCGAGGACGGCGTCATCGACGGCGGGCTTTCGGCCCGTTCGCCGCGCGTCACCGCCAACGGCCGCACCTTCTCCTACGTGCTGAAGGAAGGCTCTGCCGCATTGACGGAAGATGGGCCGAAGATCACCATCACCCAGACCGATGTGCGCGCCATTCAGCTTGCCAAGGCAGCGCTTTATGCCGGCACCAAGCTGTTGATGGAAAAGCAGAACACCGAGCATGTCGACCGCATCCATTTCGCCGGCGCCTTCGGCTCCTTCATCGATCCGAAATACGCCATGGTGCTCGGGCTGATCCCGGATTGCGACCTCGACAAGGTCTCGGCCGTCGGCAACGCCGCCGGTGCCGGCGCGCGCATGGCGCTGCTCAATCGCGGCTACCGCCGCGAGATCGAGGACACGGTCAGCAAGATCGAGAAGATCGAGACGGCCCTGGAACCGAAATTCCAGGAGCATTTCGTCTACGCCATGGCGCTGCCCAACAAGGTCGATCCGTTCCCGAAGCTGTCGGCAGCGGTGAAACTGCCGCCGCGCAAGACGGTCAGCGAGGACGGCGTTGCCGGCGACGCCGCTCCGCGACGGCGTTCGCGCGAAGGCCACGCCGCCAGGCGTGGACGGGAATAAGCGGCCGCGCCCAGGTCACGGCCTTTCCAAACTCATTTGCATGCAAATGTTTCCGGATCGCCTGATCCGGAAACCAAAAAGCTGTTTTCGTGAAATTCGCCAGATACATGGCAGGCGCATTCAACCGGCATCGAATGGCAGGCTGGAGATATCTTTCCAGCCGCCGCAACGCTCCAGAGGAGACAACGATGTCAATGCTCGAAAACCTCGGCCGCTATGGCACGGCCATCAAGAATGCTCACGACCGCAGCAAGGCGCGACGCCTGTTGAACAGCCTGCCGCCCGAAATCCAGAAGGATATCGGCTGGCCGGTATCGCCGCGATCCAGCGAAAAGGCCGCACTTATCAACACGATCTGGAGCGCCGCGCGCTGATGACCTTCGCCGACAAATGCAAATTGCTCGGCATGCGTCGGGGATCTCGCATGTCCCCGGCGACCACCAGCAACCGGCTGCGTGCCGCACTTCTACCACGTCGCTGAGCACCGCGGCGCGGATCACACCACCGTGTAGATACGGCGCAAATCTTGACATTTTCGGCCACGGCACGATCTTCGAAGATAGTGGGGGTTCTCTTAGTCGGCTTTGCCGAAGTTCGTGTATTCGCATGCCAAGTTTGAAAAGCCATGTCGTGTCTTTCGTCCTGCGGCACAGCCGCAAGCAGGCATTTGCCAGTCCGGAAAATTTGCAGCGCTGGATCGCGGCCGCGCGCAAGACCGAGAACCACCGCCCGCCCGCCTCGTTGCATCAGCGTCTCGACATCGAGATGCATACGGTCGATGGCTTCCCCGTCTACGAAATCGCACCCAGGACCGGCGAGCAGAAGCGGATTCTCTACTTGCACGGCGGTGCCTATGTCTTTGAAATCACACCCTATCATTGGCACCTGATCGCCGAGATGGCGGATCGGCTGGGCTACGGGATCACGGTGCCGATCTATCCAATCGCTCCCGAACACGATTTCCATGCCATGTTCGGAATGGTTGGCGATGTCTACCGGCAGATGCTCGCCGAGACGGAAGCCGAAGACATCGTCTTCATGGGCGATTCCGCCGGCGGCAATATGGCTGTGGTGCTGACCATGATGGTCGCCGAAGAAGGACTGCCCCTGCCGTCGCGGCATGTGCTCATTTCGCCGGGTCTCGACGTGTCGCTCACCAACCCCGCAGTGTTCGAGGCGGAACGCAACGACCCTTGGCTGGGCATAGCTGGCGGACGGGAGGCGATTCGCCTGTACAGTGCCGGCATCGATCCCAGCGACTGGCACATCAGCCCGGTCTATGGAGATTTGTCCGTGCTGCCAAAAACGCTGCTTTTGACCGGCTCGCGCGATCTTTTGACTCCCGACAATCTGATCTTCGCCGAAAAAGCCCGCGCAGCCGGCGTTGAAATCGATCTTGTCTATGAGGAAGGCATGTTCCACGTCTGGCCGCTGATTGACATGCCGGAAGCCCGGCGCGCCCGCGAGCGCATCGTCGCCTTTCTCGGGGAGAGCCGGATCGTGCACGATACGAGAGTAAGGCCTGAACAGCGCCCCGCCGAAGCGGCGGAGTAGCTTTATACTATCGTCCTTACCAGCCGGTCAGAACTTGCCGGTTTCCCGGAAGACTTCGAAAGTCGCGCGGATGTGGTCGGCAACGGCCTTGACCGGGGCACTGGCATCCGGCGCCACCACCATCGCCAGATTGTAGGTCCCGATGTCGGGCATGCCGTCCTTCGGGCAGAGTTCGACCATGTCATTGCCGAGGAACGACTTCGGCAATGGCGCCACGGCGAGATCGGACATGATCGCGGCGCGCTGGCCGGCCGTGTGCGCGCTCATATAGGCGATGCGGTAATTGCGGCCTTCGCGGCCAAGCGCATCGAGCGCGCCGGCACGCCAGGCGCAGCCCTCTTCCCAAAGCGACACCGGCAAGGGCTCGCGCAGATGCGCTGAGCCGCCCTTGGCACCGGCCCAGACGATCGGCTCGGTGAGCAGCACCTCGGCGCCGAGCGCGCTGGTCTTGTAGGAATTGGTCAACAGCGTGATGTCGAGCGCCCGGTCGTCCATGCGCCGGCGCAGATTGCTGCTCTGGTCTATGGTGACGTCGACGGCGATCGACGGATGCGACTGCGCGAAACGCTTCAGCACATGCGGCAGCACGCGCTCACCGTAATCGTCCGGCGAACCAAGCCGCACCACACCGACAATCTCCGGAATGATGAACTTCGACACCACCTCGCGATTGATCGACAGCAGCCTGCGGGCATAGCCGAGCAGCATCTCGCCGTCCGTCGTCAGCGACACCGAGCGAGCGTCGCGCGCGAACACGGAGCGGCCGAGAATGTCCTCGAGCTTCTTGATCTGCATGGAAACGGCTGACGGCGTGCGGAACACGGCATTGGCGGCGGTGGTGAAGCTGCCGGTCTCGGCAATCGCCACGAACGTGCGCAAAACATCGAGATCGAGCAGCGGCAGCGGATGATTGAGCGGGGCGTTCATGGCAACCGACCTTCAATTTTTCTGATACAAAACATCATTCCATTTCGTTTGATTGAACATGAGATTGGGAGGATAGTCAACTCCATCGAAGCAGTAGCTGCCACAAGCAGCCATGAAACGACCTCGACACAGACCTGCATTCGACACGAAATGACGTTGAAACAAACCCGCAGTAGCCAACTCGCTGTCTGGCACTAGCCAACCTAAAGGAGAAAGAGATGTCTATCCTGTCGTCCCTTGGTCGCATCGCGACCGAATTCAGCGCGGCGCGCGCCCGCTACCAGACTGAACGCGCTATCCGCTCCCTGCCGATCGAACTGCAGAAGGACATCGGCTGGCCTGAAGCTTCCGATACCAAGACCGGTACTCGCAACGGCGTCGGATCCTGGGCTGGAGCAAAGTAGATCGTGTGTGCCATGTGCTGAAGGCCTGCCGCGCAAACCGCCCGGCAGGCCTCCTCTATTTTATTTGCACTCAAATGAATTTTTAGAGCCATGTTTCCAGCGCATGACGCATATGAGAAAGCCGCATAGCAGCTCCTGTTTCCAATTAATGCCTTGTAAATAACCGCAAATTTTGGGCACCTTGCCCAAATCTGTCGCAACCGATGTCGCATTTCATATCAAGCGCTTCGCTTTTGCGATTTAGTTTCTGCTTACACAAGCCTATATCGGCGCCAGCAAACGAGCTGCCCCACTCCATCAAGCGAAGGCGACCCGTCTGAGCAACAAATGGAGATGATTATGAAGCTTTTTGCACGCCTCTTTGCCCGCCGCGAAATGAACCTGACCACCGCTCTCGAGCGTCAGCGTCTCGCCAACACTATGCCCGGCCAGACCGGCGCCATGAATGCGGCGCGCCTCGGCTTCGTCGCCTGAAGATTTTAGGCGCAGCGCATCCCTGCCGCTGCTTTAAAACTGTAACGCCGCCTGGCTCCAGCCAAGGCGGCGTTTTTGTTTTGCGCGCAGGCAGTACGTTGCCCGTCCCTTGAACAGTTCGTGCCACTTCCAGGGCTCGCTGCACGCCGATTGCCCGTTTGCGACCCATGTCGCAAATTTAATCTCGTCGTAGCGGCGTAGCCGATTGACAGACATGGTTTTTCCTGATGTCGCTATGCTATTCGCGACATCCTGTTCGCGCCATGGCTGTGTGAGGTTCCCTTGAACGCCGTAAAGCATCCGATCAAGCGATCGTTTGTATTCTTCCTTATTCCCGATTTCACCATGATCGCTTTTGCGACCGCGCTCGACCCGTTGCGTTCGGCCAATCGCATGCTCGGCTACGAGGCTTATCGCTGGCGCCTCGCCAGCATCGACGGCAAGCCGGTGCGCGCCTCGAACGGGGTCGAATGCGCGGTCAACACGTCGCTCGAGGATGAACGCAAGAAGATGGCAGGTCCCGACCGGCCGAACATGGCCATCGTCTGCAGCGGCATCAATGTCGAGCGCTACCAGAACAAGTCCGCTTTCGCCTGGCTGCGCGAGGAATACAATCGCGGCGTCGCCGTCGGCGGCCTGTGCACCGGCGCGCATATCCTCGCCGCCGCCGGCCTGCTGTCCAACAAGCGCTGCGCCATCCACTGGGAGAACCTGCCGGGCTTTTCCGAAGCGTTCCCGAAGGCCAATGTCTTTGCCGACCTCTTCGAGATCGACCAGAACATCTACACCTGCGCCGGTGGCACCGCCGCACTCGACATGATGCTGAAGCTGATCGGCGACGACTTTGACGAGAACCTCGTCAACCGCGTCTGCGAGCAAGTGCTGACCGACCGCGTGCGCAGCCCCACGGACCGCCAGCGCCTGCCACTACGCGCCCGCCTCGGCGTCCAGAACTCGAAAGTGCTGACCATCATCGAACTGATGGAGGGCAATCTGTCGGAGCCGCTGTCACTGATCGAGATCGCCGACCATGTCGACCTGTCGCGCCGCCAGATCGAACGGCTGTTCCGCACCGAGATGGGGCGCTCCCCTGCCCGCTACTATCTCGAAATCCGGCTCGACCGCGCCCGACATCTGCTGATCCAGTCGTCGATGCCGGTGGTCGAGGTGGCGGTCGCCTGCGGCTTCGTCTCGGCCTCGCATTTCTCCAAATGCTACCGAGAACTCTACGCCCGCTCGCCGCAGCAGGAGCGCGTAGACCGCAAGCAGCTGCTGGCGGCCTGATCCGATATCCCTTAGAGAATTGTCATGACATTGTCTGGCAAAATGTGATATCCTTATGTCGAAAGGTGTCACATGACCACGAGAACGACTCGATCCGAAAAACTGGACTTGCGTCTTACCGTCGAAGCAAAGCGGACGCTCGCGACCGCAGCCGCCGTTGAACGCCGTTCGCTGAGTGATTTTGTCCTTGAAAGTGCACTTGGGCGCGCCGAGGAAACACTGGCGGACCGACACAGCTTCTCCCTCGACGCAGAAAAATGGGCTGCGTTCATCGCGGCGCTGGATGCCCCCACGCGAGATCTTCCGCGCCTGAAGCGCCTGCTGAGTGAACCGAGCATCTTTTCCGGCCGCGATCCAGCGTGAGCCGGTTTCGTATCGAGAAACTGGCTCGCACGCATCTGGTGGATGTGTTCGATTGCGGCGAACTGCCGCTCAATAGGTTTCTCGCCAGGTACGCACTTCAAAACCAGCAAGCAAATGCTTCGCAAACCTATATTGGTCTCTCCGGCGAAGATGTGGTCGGCTTCTATACGCTCGTGGTTGGTGAAGTCGCCTATGATGGTGCGCCCGAGCGGTTGACGAAAGGCCTTGCGCGCCATCCGGTTCCGATAATGCTGCTGGCGCGTCTCGCGGTCAGCCTGAACTGGCAGGGCAAAGGCGTTGGCGGCGGAATGCTGCGCGATGCCATCCTGCGCAGCCTGCAGGCGGCTGACATTGCAGGCATCCGCGCGGTGACCGTACATGCCAAGGATCACAATGCCCGCGCCTTTTACGAGCGTTATGGTTTCATTCAATCCCCAACCGACCCGCTACACCTCTATGTGCTTGTAAAGGATTTACGGAACCTTTGAGGCACACGTAATCGGTCTGCGCTCCGCCGCCTGAACCTCAGTAGTCGTCGCAGGTGCATTCCGCCGAGGAGATACGGTCGTTCCAGTCACTGCCGCCCAAATTGCGGATCCTGCGCGTGATCTCGATCGAGCGGCCGCCCATCCGAGAATCCTCATAGGCCACCAGCGTGCAGCCGCGGGCGAACGATCACCGACGACACACGGTCATTCCAAAACTGGCCGCCACGAAAATTTACGGAATCCTCGGCACCCATGCCGATGGACCGCCCGCGAAAATTCCCGTTCTCGAACATGATGCAGGCAGCCTGGTTGTATTGGGCGCTGGCGACGTCGGCATAAAGCACAGACGCGACTGCGGTCAGGATGGCAAGACGTCTCATCGGTGTTTCCTCGGTTCGGCCGCGCTCCTGGCTGGATCACGCGGCCCGCCCAGTTTGCCACTGCTTCGGTAGCGGAGGCAAGCCTGGAGCGTAAGCCCGAACAGGTAGGCAGCGGGGCAAGAATGGGACCCGGTTCGGCCAAAGATCACGCTCAACGGAGAAGAGCTTTAGCGGCTGTCGAACATCCAACTGCGGTTTCGCCACATTTTCTCACCGACCAGACAGTCGGTGGTGGACCTCTCCTGCGCCAATATCACCGGCGGATGCGCGGCTTCTTCCGCCGCCCATTGCGGCGAGGCCGGACCGGCGAGTTCCAGCACCAGCTTGCGGCGAATGGCTTCGGGAAACTGCGTCCAGTCATTGACCGGGATCATGAAGGCTCCGGGACCACCAATGACGCAGTCGCTGTAGTAGCGATCGAGATTGCTGACGTCGTAGGCGCCGGAAAAACCGCCTCGCGTCATCAGCGGCAGGCCATTGATGACGATGCCTTGCTTGATCAGCCCGTCGCGGGTCAGATTGACCGGCGCACCCTGGTTGTTGGGGCCGTCGCCCGAAATGTCGATGACCCGCTTCGTGCCCCGGTAGCCGCTTTCGGCGAACAGGTCGTTGCCGAACTCCAGCGCTCCGGAGATCGAGGTGCGCCGCGCGCTATTGGGCGGCTGCGCCGACAACTGCGCGACCACGCGCTCGGCGTCGGTGCGGCTGGCGATCACCGTCCACGGCACGATGACGCGCTGCCAGGTGGTGCCGGCCCATTCGACATAGGTAACGGCGATCTTGCCATAAGCCCCATCGGCAATGGCTTGCAGCACATTGTCGTGCGTCAGCGCCGCTGCGTAGCCATGACGCTGGATCTCGAGTTCGTCCGGTGACATCGACAGCGAGACATCGACGGCCAGCACCAGCTCGACATCGACGGGCTCGTCAGCAAGGGACGCCGGCGCCAACCAAAGCGTCAGCGCGAACGCGGCACAGCCCGAAAGCATATGTCTAGCACAGGCAAAAGCAGACATTCCGCAAGGGTAAGCGAAAACCGCCGGCTTAAAAAGAGAAAAGCCCGGCCGATGGCCAGGCTTTTGCCTTTATGCCCTTGCGCCTGCCAGCAATCAGCTGCGCGGCTTCAAATTCTCCGGATCGTAGAGCGGCTTGTAGCCGACGGCGGCGACTTCGACTTGATAGGTCTCGCCGAAATACTCGATCGTGAGCTTGCGGCCTTCCTGGGCGTACGCCCACGGCAAATAGGCAAGACCGATATTCTTGCCGACGGTCGGCCCGTACGCCATCGAGGTGGTGAAGGACCGGCGGCCGAGTTCGTCGACCAGCGTTTCGCCGGTCTTCGGGTCCATCACCGGCATCGTGCCGACCGGATAGCGGGCCACGCCCTTCGCATCGACATTCTCGGTCATCACCAGCGTGCACAGCATGGCCGGCTGGTGCTCGCGGGCGCGATATTCGACATGCTTGGCCTTGCCGCAGAAATCGTTCTCCTTGACCTTCGGACGCGCAAGATCGGCTTCGAGCAGATTGTACTCGGTCAAAAGGTCGGCGTTCTGCAGCCGCAGGCTCTTTTCCATGCGGCGCGTGTTGGCATAGGTCTCAACGCCGAAGGGCATCACGCCGGTCGAGCGCAAGGCGTCCCAGACGGCCAGGCCGTCCTCGTAGCGCATGTGCAGCTCCCAGCCCTGCTCGCCGACATAGGAGATGCGGAAAGCGGTGACATCCTTGCCGCCGATCCGGACCGGCTTGATTGCCGCGAATGGGAAGTTCTCAACAGAGAGCCCGTCCGGATTTTCGACCACCTTCTGCAAGGTCGCCCGGGCGTTCGGCCCCCAGATGCCGATAGTGACGTATTTCTCGGTCACGTCGGTGATAGTGACGTCGAAACCTTTGTCCTGTGCTGTGCGGCGCATGTACTGGAAGTCGCGCGGACCGGCGTCCGCGCCGTCGATCAAACGACAGCGGTCGGCCATGCGGATGACGGTAAAGTCGGCGCGCACCATGCCTTCCTCGTCGAGGAAGTGGGTGTAGATGCCCTTGCCGATGTTGTTGTCGCCGCCGATCTTGGCCGCGCACAGCCATTCCAGCAGCGCGACATGGTCGGGACCTTCGATGTCGTACATGGCGAAATGCGACAGGTTGACGATGCCGCAATCCTCGCTCATGGCGAGATGCTCGGCATTGGAGACGCGCCAGAAATGGCGGTTGTCCCACTCGTTCTCGCGCACCGGCACGCGGTTGCCGTATTTTTCCAGGAGATGCTCGTTGGCGGCATAGCCGTGGGCGCGCTCCCAGCCGCCGAGCTCCATGAAATAACCGCCAAGTTCCTTCTCGCGCTCCCAGAACGGCGAGCGCCTGATATTGCGGGCCTTGGAGAACGGCTCGCGCGGATGCACCGCCGGATTGTAGACCTTCATCGCGGTCTCGGTGCAGCGATCCCAGATGAATTGCTCCTTGGTCTGGTGCGGATAGAACCGTGCATAGTCGATGGCATGGTGATCGATCGCGGTGCGGCCGTCGGTCATCCAGTCGGCGATCAGCTTGCCCATGCCGGGACCGTCCTTGACCCAGATGGCGACGGCATACCAAAGGCCCCGCACCTTCTGGCTTTCGCCCATGGACGGGCCGCCATCAGCCGTCACCTGGAGAAGCCCGTTGAAGGAATGGCTCTCGTTATAGCCGAGTTCGCCGAGGATCGGCGTCAGTTCCATGGCGCGTTCGAGCGGTGCCAGGATCTGCTCCATGTCGAGGTCGCGCTGTGAGGGCGAAAGCCGCGCCTGGTCCTTCTCCAGCAGGTCGCGCGGATGGCAAAGGCGCGGATTGGTCTCTTCGTAGTAACCCCACTCGATCTGCCCGCCCTCGGCGGTCTTTGGATCGCCGGTGTCGCGCATATAGGCCGAGTTGCCCTGGTCGCGCAGCAGCGGCCAGCCGATCTCCTTGCCCGTGCCGGCGAACTCGTTGTAGGGGCCGAAGAAGGTCAGCGGATGGTCGATCGGCATGACCGGCAGGTCCTCGCCGACCATTTCCGCGATCAGCCGGCCCCAGATCCCGGCGCAGACGATGACATAGTCGGCCTCAATGGTGCCGCGGTCCGTCACCACGCCTGATATGCGGCCGTCCTTGACGACAAGCGACCGAGCCGACGTGTTGGCGAAGGATTTGAGCTTGCCGGACGCTTCCGCCTGATCGACCAGCTTGCCGGCGACCGTCTGCGAGCGCGGGATGACCAGACCGGCATCGGGATCCCAAAGGCCACCCTGGACAATCGCTTCTTCGATGAGTGGAAATTTCTCCTTGATCTCGGCCGGTTCGATCAGACGGGCGCGCGTGCCAAACGCCTTTGCGGAGGCGATCTTGCGCTTGATCTCTTCCATGCGGCTGTCATCGCCGACGCGCGCGACCTCAAGGCCGCCGATGCGGGCGTAGTGGCCCATCTTCTCGTAGAAATCGATGGAGTAGAGCGTCGTCCAGCACGACAGGAAATCGTGGCTGGTCGTGTAGCAGAAGTCGGAGGCGTGCGCCGTCGAGCCGATGTCGGTCGGGATGCCCGATTTGTCGATGCCGACAATGTCATCCCAGCCGCGTTCGATCAGGTGATGGGCGATCGATGCGCCGACGATACCGCCCAGGCCGACGATGACGACCTTCGCCTTTTTCGGAAACTCTGCCATTGCCCGCGACTCCAAAGTGATAAAGCGCGCGGACTATAAGGCGGAGCAGCAGCACGATTGAAGCCTGTTTGCGACATTGGCAAAAAGCCGAGCGACCAGACGGCAGAATGCTTCCTGTCGGGCGCCTTGGACGGTTCGCTTTTCGAGGTGGACGCTAACTCAAGCAAACGCCCAGACGTCTTCGGCCTGGAAGCCGACCTGATAACCTGCTGTCTTCAGCTTGACCACCACCTGGCCGATCTCGGCCGCGGGCAGCGCGCCGACCTCGACCTTGATCATGCCGGGACGGTAGCGCTTGAGGTCAAGCTGTTCGAAGACGATCCAATCGGCGCCCTCGCAATCGACGAGAAAGGCGTCGATATGGGTGATGCCATTGCGGTCGAGCAGCGTCTGCAAGGTCTCGGATGGCACCTCGATGTCCCTGAGATGCGGCGCGAACTTGTTGAAGTTGGTGTCGGCCTCGCCCCAGGCATTCTTGCCCGACATCAGATTGGTGTCGGTGACCGACGAGCAGCCGATGAACTCGATCGGCAGCGCGCCGGCCTCGAGCGCGGCGGCATCGAAAGTGTGGACGGTGATCGTGCCCTTTGTCTTCGTCACCGCCACCGGCTCGATGATGAACCGGCTGGTGTCGGGGTAATTGGCGCGCAGTCGTTTCTGATTGTACGGGATCGGCTCGACCAGCATCGCGCGTGCGCCAGCTATGCGGTGCAGCCACGGCGTCACATCGTCGAACAGCGCACCGTCGCAGGCACCGACATTGACCATCTGGAACGGTCGCCCTGCCCCACCAAATCGCGCCTTCAGCGCCGCCCTGGCCAGGAACTTCGTGCCGCGCAGCGACGGCCCGCGATCGAGAACGCCCTTGGGAAGACCAAGCGACAGGGCAACGCGCGCCAGGCTGGATAGCGAACTCATGGCTTGTCTCCAGGAATGATTGGCAAGGGCGCGCGATTCTGGCCACGAGCCGCGGCTGCCCACAGCGCCATGAACGGCGTCGCCAGCAGCAGGAATGGCGGGATCAGATGCGGGAAATAGATGCGCGTGTCGTGGATCGGAAAGACGGTGAACTTCGCCAGCGCGCCGAGCACCAGTGCCGCAAACAGGATGCCGGCGCGGCGGTCGAGGCGGAAGCCGGCGCGGGCGGCGGCAAACCAGCCGGCCAGTGCCAGCACCGACACGCCGACCCAGCTGTTCAGGCTGACGGCGCGCAGCAGCGAGGCGGCAAATGCCCTGAGATAGGCGGTGACCGAGAATGGCGGTTCGAACCCGTCCATATTGTAATGCTGCTCAATGCTGGAGAACCACAAATGCGGCCACCAGCCTGGATGATGAGCCCAGTGCGAAATGGCGAAATAGGCGACGAAGGAAGCGGCGAAGCCGGCCAGCGCGCCCCACGCCTTCTGCCGGAACGCAACCAGCAGCACAGCAAAAACAGCAAGGAAAACAATATTGTCCGGGCGCACCATGAAGGCGAGGAAAAGCAGGAGCGCCGTTGCCGCCTCGTAGCCGCGGACATAGGCATAAAGCCCGCCCAGCAACAGCGCCGACGTGAGCAGATCCGGCGTCGAGGCGCGCGCCGCATCGCCGAAATCGGCCATGATCAGCACCGCGCCGACCGCTGGCGCCAAAGCCAATGCCTTTTCCGAGCGCAGCCACAGCAGCGCGATCACGCCGAATAGCAGCACGGAGAACACTGACACCAGGCGCATCGCCTCGACGGGCGACATCACCGCGCTCATCGTCGACAGGATCTCGGCGTAGAGGAACTTGATCCGGTACATGCCGAGTAGCGAATGGAAGTCGGCGGCATTTTCGGTCATGTGGCTGCGGAAGCCGCCGCCATCGTCGGTCAGCGCCTTGTAATCGCCCGCGGAAACGCCCGCTTTGACAGTGCTATACGCATAATCGTGCAGCGCCTGTGCATCGGGATAGGTGCCTTCCTCCGCTATAGCGAGATAGGGCAGCATGTCCCAGTTGGCGTCGGGCATCACCCAGGCGGTGAACGCTGTAAAAAGAATGTAAAGCGCGAAAGCCGCCGCGCCGATCGGTGCTGCCAGCCGCGCATAAGTCCCCTCGCCCCACGTCAGAACGGGCTCGGTGAGCCGGTCGACTGGGTTTTGTGGAGCGGGCGACTTGGTCAGCATCGTTGTATCCAGCGAGCGCTTAACGGACCTGGCTTTTGACGAAATCCTTCACGATTCCCACGATGCCGCGCGACAGCAGGCTGTCGAAGGCATCGACGAAGCGGTCGACATGCTCGCGCTGGCAGATCAGCGGCGGCTCGAGCCGGATGACGTTGCGGTTGTATTCGGTGAAGGCGACTAACACATCGTAGTCGCGCAGCAGCAGCGCCCCGATGAAGCCCGACAGCGAACCCTTCAGCTTGTCGTCGAGCACGCTGACGATCGGCCGCAGCACCATCGGCAAGGTCTGCGAGAAGTCGTGGAACTCCAGGCCGATCATAAAACCCTTGCCGCGCACCTCCTTGATGATCTTCGGGTACTTTTCCCTGAGCGCCTGCAGGCGCTGCAGCAAATAGTCGCCGGTGACGGCGGCATTGTCGATCAGCCCCTCGTCGTAGAGCACGTTGAGCCCCTCGATCGAGGTGACGCAGGCCTCGCCCATGCCGCCGAAGGTCGCCATGGCATGGATCATCGCCGTTTTCGGCGTGCCATAGGCCTTCATATAAACCTCGCGCCGCGCGATCATCGCGCCGACCGCGGCCTTGCCGGCGCCAAGCGATTTGGCCAGCGCCGTCACATCGGGAATGACGCCGTAATGCTCGAAAGCATAGAAGCGGCCTGACCGGCCATAGCCGCACTGCACTTCGTCGGCGACCCACAACACGCCATACTGGTCGCACAGTGCGCGCAGCTTCTGCCAATATTCGGCCGGCGCCTGAATGATGCCGCCACCGCCCTGGATGGTTTCAAGCACGATGACCCCGACCTCCGGATCGGAGCGGAACAGGCGCTCGACCGCCTCGATGTCGGCAAACGGGATGCGGACCGTGTTTTCGGCCACCTTGAAGTCCGCGCGGTAAAGCTGCCCGTCGGTGATGCCCAGCACGCCTTTGGTCTTGCCGTGGAAGGAATTCTCGGCATAGACGATCTTCGGCCGCTTCGGACCGGCCGCGCGCTCGGCGAGCTTCACCGCCGCTTCCATCGCTTCCGAACCGGACGAGCCCAAAAATACCATGTCGAGATCGCCGGGCGAGCATTTGGCGATGTTGTGCGCAAGCGCTGCCGCATATTGCGACATGAAGGCGATGGCGATTTCCTGGCGCTTCTCCTCCTGGAATTTCTTGCGTGCTTCCAGAATGCGCGGATGATTGTGGCCGAAGGCCAGTGAACCGAAGCCGCCGAAGAAGTCGAGGATCTTGCGGCCGTTCTGGTCGATGTAGAACATGCCTTCGGCACGCTCGATCTTGATCTTGTGGAAGCCGAGCAGCTTCATGAAGTGCAGCTGGCCGGGGTTGAGATGCGCCTTGAACAGGTCGGTCATGCGGGCAACGTCCATCGCCTTGGCCTGCTCGACGCTGATCAAATCGGGCTTGGCGATGGTGGCGGGCGACAGCGACGGCGCGCTGACCATGGTGCGCAAATTGGTCTGTTCGGGCTTGGCCATGACGGTCATTTCAATCTCCTGTCTGCACGCACGACCAGGATCGAGCGCAACGAAAGCTGTTTTGCGAGCCGCTATTCGGCGGGCACATGTTTGGTGGCGACGGCGTGACCGGCTTTCTTGGCGCGGTACTCGCTGTAGGCGGCGATCAGCATGTCCTCGTCGCGATATTGCGGCACCCAGCCGAGCTGACGCCCGGCCTTGGACACGTCGAGCACGCAGTCCTCGTCGGCGATCAGATACTGTTCCGGGTCCATGATCGGCATGTTCAAGAGGTCGAGCAGGTCCAGCGTGCGCTTGACCGCCCAGCCCGGTGTCGGGATCAGGATCGATTTCGAGCCGGCATGCCGGATCAAATCGCCGAGCAATTTCTTGACCGGCGGCGGGTTGAGCGAACCCAGATTATAGGCCTCATTAGGCACACCGGCCTTCCAGGCCGCGCGCGCGGCCTCGGCGCAGTCGAACACCGAGATGAACTGATAAGGATTCCTGCCCGAACCGATCATCGGCACGGGAAGGTTCCAGTCGATCAGCTTGAACAGTTTCTCCAGAATGCCGAGCCGGCCGGGGCCGATGATCAGGCGCGGGCGAAACAGCGAGATCGACATGCCGCGCTTGCGCCATTCGGCCGCCAACTCCTCTGTCTTTTGCTTCGACCAGCCATATTCGCCCAGCGGCGCCACCGGGTGCTCCTCGGTCATCGGCTGCGTGACAGTGTGGCCGTAGATCATGTCGGTCGTGTAGTGGACGAGTTTTGACGCACCGGCTCCGTCCATGGCCTGCATGATGTGCTCGGTGCCGTGGAAATTCACCGGGAAAAAGAAATCGTGCCGCTTGGCGCGCACCTGGATCGGCGACAGCATCTTGGCCGACAGATTATAGACCATGTCGTCGGCCTTCAGCCCAACCGCCGCGACCGATGCCGGATCAGTGACGTCGCACTGGATAAAGCGGACAGTGCGGTAATGCGGCAGGTCGCTCTTGACGATATCGGCGACGACGACCTCTTCACCATCGGCCACAAGTTTCGGGGCGAGATGGCGGCCGACGAAACCGTCGCCGCCGAAAATCACATGTCTCATCGAACGATCTCGTTTGCGTGAATCTTGTCGGGCGTGATGGAAGCGGTCTGGTCCTCATGCCCTCGACCACCCAAATCTCGGCCACTTTGGGCGATCAGCACCGTGCCGACGCAGATGAAGGCGATGCCGGCGATGCGCCAGCCATTGAGGTCCTCGCGGAAGACGAAATAAGCGAAGATGGCGACGGCAACATAGGCGAGGCTGAGGAACGGATAGGCGAAGGAGAGCTCGACCTTGGACAGCACATAGAGATGCGATGCCATCGAGATGACGAAGGTACACAGGCCAAGGAACACCCAGGGGCTGAAAACGATCTGCAGCAACTTGACGAGCGGATTGACGCCCTCGAACGAGATCGGCCCGAGCGACATCATGCCTTGCTTCAGCATCAGCTGCGCGGCGGCATTAGTCATGACTGTAAAGAGAATGAAGACGATGTATTTCATGTGTTCCAAGCCACCCCTTCGCGCTTCCTACTACAAACCCGCAAACATTTGGTGAAGTCCCAACGATATTTTGAGTAAATCGCGTTATTAAGCATCAATTAACCAGTAGTTATTCGAGTTTTATCTATTCGGCCGCCTCGACCGAGCCTCGTCGCGCATCTAACCTCTTCGCGGTGCGCGCCCAGAAGTCAGACATGAAGGCGTGGTCGCGGAGCGCTTCCAGCCGCTGCCATTCGGGAAAGGACGAGGCGAATATCTCGGCGGCCATGCGGGCGTCCTTATATGGATTGACCGCGCCGCCGGCCTCGACCGTGATGCGGTCGAGTTCCCGCAGCAATGTCAGTGTCGCGGCACCCCTGTTGGGGAAATCCAGTGTCAGCGTGTAGCCGGAACGCGGAAACGACAGCAGCGCCGGCGAGCGGATGGAGCCAAAGCGTTTCAGCACCGTGAGGAACGAGCCCTGCCCGGCTTGCCTTGCAGCCGCCAGCAATGCCGGCACGGCCTCGCGCGCCGTCTCTTCCGGCACCACGCTCTGGTGCTGGAAAAGCCCTTTCGGCCCATAAAGCCGGTTCCAGTCGCGCACGCCGTCGAGCGGGAAGAAGAAGCCCTGATATCCGGCCTGGCGCGGCACGGTTGCCCGGCTCTTCCTCCACCTGTAGGCAGCGCTGAAGGCGGTCAGGAACGGCCGGTTGAGCACATTGAACGGCGGCTGGACCGGCACCGAGAAATTGCCGCCGACGCGCGAGGCGGCATGCGAGCCGTGCTCGGCGTGATTGCCCGACAACAGCAGGCCGCGACCGCTGTTGCGGCCGCCGGCCAATTGGTCGATCCAGGCGACCGCATATTCATTGGCCTGATCGGCCGCCTCGGCCAGGCCGAAGAATTCGCAGAGATCGCGAAACGGGGTCGCCTTTTCGACGATGTCGAGCGAATGCACCCGCATCAGCCGGATCGAGGCCGACAGGATGAGGCCGGTCAGCCCCATGCCGCCGATCGTTGCCGCAAACAGCCGCGCATTGTCCGATGCCGAGCAGCGGTGGGTCTTTCCGTCGGACCTGAGCAGCGTGAAGCTCTCGACATGGCAGCCGAATGTCCCGCGCCGATGATGGTTCTTGCCATGCACGTCGTTTGCGATGGCGCCACCCAGCGTGACGAATTGGGTGCCGGGCACAACCGCCGGGAAGAAGCCGTGTGGGGCAGCGTGGGCGATGATGTCGGACAACAGCACGCCGGCATCCGCCTCGAGAACACCGGTTTCGGCGTTGAAGGCACGAATCCGGTTCAGCGAGCGCATGTCGACGACCGCGCCGGCCGCGTTCTGGCAGGAATCGCCGTAGGAGCGGCCATTGCCATAGGCAAGCAGTGACGCTGGCTTGGCCTGACCGCCCTTCAGCAGCGAGATAGCCTCGTCGGCACCGATGGCGCGCGGCGCCGGCGGCGTAGCAAGGCCAAAGCTCGGGAACCGCTCAGTGGCCATGCCTACCAGCCCCCGATGACCAGCATCACTGCACCGATCAGCACAACGATCTGGCTGCGCCAGTCGCGGATGATGAAGACGACCGGATCGTCATGCATCTCGTTGCGGCGCGCCAGGATCCAGACGCGCATGGTGAGATAAAGCACGATCGGTGCCAGCGGCCAGATCAGCCACGGATGCGGATAAAGCTCGCGCACCGCGACACTGTCCATGTAGAGCGCCAGCACCAGCGCCGAGGAGAAGGCCGAGGCCATTCCGGCCTGGGCGACGATCTCCTGGTCTTCGGTGCGATAGCCGCGGCCGGCAATGCGCTCGCCAGGCGGAATGGCGGTGGTGCGCAGTTCGACGAAGCGCTTCACCAGCGCCAGCGACAGGAAGAAGAAGATAGAGAAGGCCAGCAGCCAGAACGAGACGTCGACGCCGGTCGCCGCCGCACCGGCCAGGACGCGGATCGTGTAGAGGCCGGCGAGTGTCAGCACATCGACCAGCAGCATGCGCTTGAACGACAGCGAATAGGCCGTCGTGACGACCATATAGCCGCCGAGCACAGCCATGAATTCGGGCGACAGGAACAGCCCGGTGCCGATGCCGATCGCCAGAAGCACCGCGATTGCGCCAAGTCCGAACGGGATCGACAGCGCACCGCTGGCGAACGGCCTGTTGCGCTTGGTGAGGTGTTTGCGATCGAGCGCGAGGTCGAAGAAATCGTTGAGGATATAGATGGCCGATGCCACCGCACTGAACGAGACGAATGCCAGCAGGCATTGCCAGATCATGTCGGTGTTGAAATATTCATGCGAGAGCACCATCGGCACTGCGATCAGCGAATTCTTCAGCCACTGATGGACACGCAGCATCTTGACGATGGTCCGCAAAGTCGGCTTCGGCGCCGGCATCGTCTCGGCGCCATGCGCTGCCTGCCAGCGCGCGGCATGGCGGTCGGGCGCGACGACGATCGCGTTGCGCGCTGCATCGAAGACCTGGAGATCGTGACGGCTGTTGCCGGCATAGTCGAAACCGCCATCGCCATAGGCTGCGATCAGCGAAGCGCGCTTCCTGCCCGAGGTGAGATTGGCGAGACCATCGGTGGCCAGCACCTGGTCGAAAATGCCGAGATGGGCCGCGATGGCGTCGGCGAACTTGCGCGGCGTA
>NZ_RZTF01000041.1:2096-5588 GCF_004023175.1 Mesorhizobium sp. M7A.F.Ca.MR.362.00.0.0 | reverse complement strand
CCGGTCGCCAGCACGATCTTGCGGCCCTCGGCGTGTTCGGTCCGGAGGCGGCAAAGCAACACCTCGCGATAGGGCAGCGATGCCGGATCGATGTCGATGCGTTGCGCGATTGCTTGCTTCAGCCGCGCCGGCCCGCCGGCGATCCAGAAAGGTACCAGGAAGATATAGAGCGGGTTCATCTTGAGAAGGATGAACAGCCCTTCCCACAACAGGTCGGTCGCGATCAGCGTGCCGTCGAGATCGACCGCAAGCGGTATTGCGTTCCTGTCCGACCGCGCATCCATGTCCGTCCTGCCCTGCCCGCGTAGAGTTGCGCGCCGCTTTCCGGCGTCTTGAGGCTGGTATAGCGGGCGATGGCGTAGCGAACGTTAAAACGCCCGGTTGCAGACGGCTGCCGTGACGGTATTTCCCGCGTCATTGTTAAGCATCTGCTACCGGAAACGATAAAAGGCCGAGCAAATGCCCGGCCTCTCAAGATATGCCAACCGGAATTACTTGATTCGGGCGACGCCGCCCGAGATTTCGATGGTTTCCGAACCGGTCAGAGCTTCGAGGTCGCCGTTCGGCAAGGTGACGAAACAGCCATTCGGGCAGAACTCAACCGTTTCGCCACCAGCCAGCGCGAGGTCGGTCTTGCTGCCGCCCTCGGTCACGACCAGCGTGCGGGTCTCGGCGTCCTTGTTGACCGCGCTTGCGGCATGGACCGAGCCGATGGCGGCGACCAGGGCGACGGCAGCGACGAGAGACTTCCACATGGTGCAATATCGGTGTTCCCACCGCCTCTGTTGCATTTCGCAAGGCAATTTCGCCTTTGCATGGGAGCTTATAGGAGATGGAAGCTGAACCGCAACTGAATGCCGCATTCATGCCGCAATCGGTTCCGGCAGGATCAAGGTCGACGGAGTCCCAGCTTAGTCCGGATCTGGCTTCTTGGTTTTGCGGGACTTGACCAGCCGCTTCTTCTCCGCCTCGGCTTCGGCCTTTATCTGCTCCTGTTCGGCGAAGTCGGCCTCGATCTTGTCGTCGTCTGTCGGCCACGCCTTGGGCTTATGGGCCTCGACCACGGCGCGCGGCGTCGAGGGCATCTCGATGTGTTCGCTGCTGAATTTTTCGAGGACGGCAAAACGGATGTCGTTCTGCGCGATGTTGCCGTTCATCACATCGGCCAGAAACACGCGGATCTCGAATTCCAGGGCGGCAGGGCCGAAATTGGAAAACAGCACGAAGGGTTCGGGGTTCTTCAGCACCATCGGGTGGCTGCGGGAGATCTCCAGCAGGACGGCATGAACCTGCTTGACGTCGCTGCCGTAAGCGACGCCGACCTTGATGTCGATGCGGCCGAGCTTGTTGCGGTGCGTCCAGTTGCCGACGGCGTTGTTGATCAGGTTTGAATTGGGCAGGATCACCGATTGCCGCTGGAAGGTCTCGATCTCGGTGGCGCGCACACTGATCTTCTTGACTGTGCCGCTGACATCGCCGGCAACGATCCAGTCGCCCACCTTGAATGGCCGCTCGGCCAACAGGATCAGGCCGGAAACGAAATTGGACACCACGTTCTGCAGGCCAAAGCCGATACCGAGGGAAAGAGCGCCGGCGACCAGCGCCAGGCTGGACAGGTCGATGCCCGCCGCCGAGATGCCGACCAGTGCCGCGAGCGCGACGCCGGCATAGCCGACCGCCAGCCTGATCGAGTTGCGCACGCCGGTATCGACCTTGCCACGCGCCATCACCGAACCGTCGAGCCAGCCCTGGAACCAGCGCGTCAGGAAATAGCCTATGATGAAGACGACGATGCCGGAGAGGATGCCGGTCACCGAAATGGTCACCGACCCGATGTTGATCCCAGTTGCGAGCTTGTAGGCCCAAGCCTGGATATCGCCCGGCTGGAAACCCCACATCAGCAGGATCAGCGGCAGGAACACCAGCACGATCATCACATTGATGGCAACACTGACGACAAGGCCTAGCTGGTCGAGGGCCGTATCCTCGTAGCTGGATTTGGCCGACAGCCAGCGCCCGACGGTCGTGTTGGCGAAAGCACCCTCCTCGCCGATCGCCTGTGCCGACAGGAAACCGATATAGGCGGTGATCAGCGCGGTGCCGGTAACGACGACCTGCAGCGAAACGAACAGAGCGAGGCCGATGTAACCAAGCAGCGCCGCGACGATGGTGAAAAGACCGAGTGCAAGCGCCGTATAGCGCAGCCATGCCGGCCACGGCCGCCAACTTCCATCACGCGCCTTGAATGGCCTCAGCATCGCCATCAGGATCAGGATGACGCCGACGATGATGGTTGCGCCGAAACTGCGGGCAATGGTCAATGACAGCGGCGAGCCCATTTTGTCGTTGATCACCGACAGGAAGGTGTTGACGCTGATGACCACGGCCATGGCGGTGGTCAGGCGCACCAGCCAGCGCGCCGGCCCCGTTTCGACCGGGATAAGGCGCCAGTTCGGCAGCCGCGGCTCCAGCGCCGCATTGGTCAGCCGGTTGACGCAGAACACCACGCCGATGGCGGTCGCCAATGCATTGAGGAACAGGCCAATATCACCACGCAACACATTGTAATAATTGAAGAAGAAAATCGTCGATCCCAGAAAGGCGGCAACCGCCAGCGTTGGCAGCAAGGTTGACCAGAAAGCCACCGATAAGCGGCTGAGATAGGACGGGTCTTCATTGGAGGGATCGGCTTCGAACACCCTCCCGAACAGCCGCCTGCCGCCGACCAGCAGCACCAGGGCCAGCCCGAGCGCCACGAAGGTCGCTGCGAGGATGGCCTGGAACTTGAACTTGAAAGCGAAGCTCAGCCAGGAAGACACCGCCTTGTACAGATTGGTGTATTCGTCCTGGGCGTCGGAGAAAACCTGCGGGCTCAGCGCATCCGACAGCACGTAGCGTTTGGTCAAAAGGTTGCGGAACAACTCGCTGCGCATGTTGCCGATCTTGTCGATCAGCCCGCTGATGCGGATCGACAAGGACTGGGCCTGCGAGATGACGGCGTTTATCTCCGCCTTTTCCGACACCAGCGCCTGGCGCTCGCCGCTGACGATGTCGGGCTCCGGCGGCTGGCCGGCGGCGGGCGCTGGCCCGATCTGTTCAAGCCGGCTGTTGATCTCGCCAAGACGCGTGCGGAAAGCCAGTGCGCTGTTCAGCGATTGCCGAGACAACTCCTCGAGCTGCAAGCGGATATCGACGAGGCTGCTATCCTCATCGGCGTCCTGTTGGATCTTCTTTTCCAGATTGTCGGTCTTGGTCGTCAGGTCCTGCAGGATCTTCTGCTGGTCGGCGACCAGCCCGGCTGGCGCCTGGCCAAGCCCTTGTGCAGCCGCGTCGAACGACATCGGCGCCGAAACGACAAGCGTGAGGATCAAAATGAGACGAAGCAATCGGAAAAGCATGATTTGTTGGCGACTCATCGGCGGCAAAGGCAATTTGAAAAAGCCTGTCCTTGATAAAGACGGCCCTATCCTGGGGCAAGCCGTCGTATCGCGA
>NZ_RZTF01000041.1:0-2086 GCF_004023175.1 Mesorhizobium sp. M7A.F.Ca.MR.362.00.0.0 | reverse complement strand
ATCGCGAGCCCATCCGATCATTGGCGCCAACCGATCACTCACCCCCATCGATCCATTTCAAGCGTCGGCCAGTCGAAAGGCGATGGCGCAATATTGGCTTTGCGGGTGCGGCCTGCTCTATAGTCTGCCGCATCGCCCGAACCGGATGACATCAATGGCAGAGTACTCGGCCTTTTCGCTGCTCGCGAACGCGCTCAAGGGAAACAAGGATTGGAAGCCGGCATGGCGCAAGCCTGACCCGAAGGCGTCCTATGACGTCGTCATCATCGGTGGCGGCGGTCATGGGCTGGCGACCGCCTATTATCTTGCCAAGGAACACGGCATCACCAATGTTGCCGTTGTGGAAAAGGGCTGGCTCGGTTCCGGCAATGTCGGCCGCAACACCACGGCGGTGCGCTCGAACTACCTGCTGCCGGCCAACACCCGCTTCTACGAACACTCGATGAAGCTGTGGGAGAACCTCTCGCATGAGCTCAACTACAACGTCATGTTCTCGCAGCGCGGCTGCCTGAACCTGGCGCACACGCCGGCCCAGTTCGACGACTATGCAAGGCGCGGCAACGCCATGCGCCATCTCGGCGTCGACGCCGAACTGATGACGAAGGCTGAGATCAAACGTCTGATCCCGGCGCTCGATGTCTCCGACAGCGCGCGCTTCCCGGTGGTCGGCGGCTTGATGCAGCGCCGCGCCGGCACCGCCCGCCACGATGCGGTGGCCTGGGGCTACGCGCGCGGCGCCGACCGGCGCGGCGTCGACATCATCGAGAATTGCGAGGTCACCGGCTTTCTGCGCGATGGCGACCGCATATCAGGCGTCACCACTTCGCGCGGCGACATCCGCGCCAGGAAGGTGGCCGTGGCGGTCGCCGGCAGCACCGGACGGGTCATGCAGATGGCCGGCATCGAGACGATGCCGATCGAGAGCCATGTGCTGCAGGCCTTCGTGACGGAATCGCTGAAACCCTTCATCGACACCGTCGTCACCTTCGGCATGGGCCATTTCTACATGTCGCAGTCGGACAAGGGCGGCCTCATCTATGGCGGCGACATCGACGGCTACAACAGCTACGCCCAGCGCGGCAATCTGCCTGTCGTCGACGAGGTGATGAGCGAAATGCTGGCGCTGTTTCCGGGCCTTGCGCGCGTGCGCATGCTGCGCTCCTGGGGCGGCGTCTGCGACATGTCGATGGACGGCTCGCCGATCATCACCACCGGCCCCCTGCCCGGCATGTATCTCAACTGCGGCTGGTGCTATGGCGGCTTCAAGGCGACGCCGGCTTCCGGCTGGTGCTTCGCCTGGACCATCGCCAAGGACCAGCCGCACGATCTCAACGCCCCCTTCACCCTCGACCGCTTCCACCGCGGCCTGGTGATCGACGACAAGGGCCAGGGTGCAAACCCCCGGCTGCATTAGGCATTAGGTAGAGTTCAATGTTGATCACTTGCCCCTATTGCGGTCCGCGCGACGTCATCGAGTTCACCTATCAGGGTGACGGCAACCGCGAGCGTCCCGATCCTGCCTCTCAGAATTTCGAGGCGTGGAATGCCTATGTCTATGACAGGCTGAACCCGGCCGGGGATCACAACGAGATTTGGCAGCATTCCGGCGGCTGCCGCGCGCATCTGCGCGTCGTGCGCAACACGCTGACGCATGAGATTTCCAGCGTTGCCTTCGTGCGCGGTGATCATCAAGGGCGCGGCGATCATGGCTCCGCCGCGCGCCGCAAGGCGGAGGACAAGGCATGAGCCCGCGCCGCGCCGATACCGGCGGCCGCATCGACCGGCTGAAAACCATCCGCTTCACCTTCGACGGCACGGCCTACACCGGCCATGCCGGCGACACGCTGGCGTCGGCGCTGCTGGCCAAGGGCGTCACGCTTTACGGACGTTCGTTCAAATACCACCGCCCGCGCGGCCTGCTGACTGCCGGCGTCGAGGAGCCCAACGCGCTGGTGACGGTGCTGAAGGGCGAGGTTCGCGAGCCCAACATTCCGGCGACCATGGTCGAAATCCATGACGGCCTGGTTGCCATCAGCCAGAACCGCTTTCCCTCGCTTGCCTGGGACATCAACGCCGTCAACCAGCT
>NZ_RZTF01000420.1:4523-5365 GCF_004023175.1 Mesorhizobium sp. M7A.F.Ca.MR.362.00.0.0 | reverse complement strand
GACCTGGTATGGCGACAACGGCTTCTACACCGACGGCCAGGCCCAGGTAACGTGGTATGACAGCGACCTGAAGTCCACCACCCTGGGCAGCGAGCTCGCGAAGGGCAATAATGGCTTCGGCTATGCTGTGAGCATCGAAGCCGGCCAGAAGTTCGCGCTCGGGGCCAAATGGACGCTGACGCCGCAGGCTCAGCTCTCCTATTCTTCGGTCCGCTTCGACAGCTTCACCGATCCGTTCGACGCAGCGGTGTCGCTGAGCCGCAGTGAGGCGCTGATCGGCCGTGCCGGCCTGTCGCTCGACTATGAGGACGCCTGGACCGGCGCCCAGGGCAAGGTCAGCCGCTCGCATTTCTACGGCATTGCCAATCTCTATTACGACTTCCTCGACGGCAATGACGTGGATGTCTCCGGCACCGCGCTTCACGAGCACGACCAGCCGCTGTGGGGCGGTGTCGGTCTCGGCGGATCGCTCTCCTGGGCCGACGATCGCTACACGGTCTTCGGGGAAGCCTTCGCAAAGTCGAGCCTGAAGGAATTCGGCGACAGCCGCTCCATCGGCGCGAAGCTCGGCCTCAGCGTCAAGTGGTAGTCAGCAGGTTGACGGCTGACAAAGACAATGAGCCCTGATTCGAGTGCGCCGGGCTGGACAGGAATGGATGAAGATATGACCCGTAAGAGCTGGGGTAGAAGCCTCCTCCTGGTGGCCACCGCGCTGCTCATCATGGGCTTTGCGATTTCGGCATTTGCTCAAGAGAAGACAGGCCTTCCAGGCGGTGCTACTTCGCTCCAGGAGAGCTACCAGGACTGGAACCTGACCTGTCAAAGCGGGGCACCACAAATAG
>NZ_RZTF01000420.1:0-4513 GCF_004023175.1 Mesorhizobium sp. M7A.F.Ca.MR.362.00.0.0 | reverse complement strand
GCTGTCTCCCAGCAACAAACGCAGCAGAACGGGCAGCGGGTGATGGCTGTCGAGCTTAGGCGAAACAGCGACGGCACGCTCGCCGGCAATCTCGTTCTTCCGTTTGGCCTCCTGCTCGACGCCGGTGCCACACTGCAGATTGACGACAGCCAGCCGCTGGCGGCGCTGCGCCTCTCCACCTGCCTGCCGGCCGGCTGCATCGTGCCGCTCAGCCTCGGGGAAGAAACAGTCGCAGCTTTGCGGGCCGGTTCGGTGCTCAAGATAAAGGTCAGAAGCGCAGATCAGAAGGAGGTGGTCCTGCCCGTGTCGTTGAAAGGACTTGCACCTGCTCTGGACAGGCTTGGCGTCCTCGCTGGAGCGTGACAATTCCTGCCGGAGCGCGTTTCTTAGCGAAAAGCCGATGCTTGCCACCGGTTCAAGTAGCACTGTGCTGGGTCGTAATGCAGGGGTAGGCTAGTGACTGACAATAAAGCCGTCGGTCCGCTGCCGGTCTCAACGCGGACGTCAACGGTTCTACAATTGGCCATCGACTGGGGTTCCTGGAAGCTTTTCGAACTTTCTGGATCGAGTCTCGGCCCGAATTGCGTGTGCTTGTTGGACAAATTAGGTCGTGAGCATCCGTCATGGGAACAGTTCGCGCACGGATACGTTCGGCCGCCGCTCTTCGATCGCGATGCGAAGCTTCTTAGCCACGATCTTTTCAAGCGAAATCCGGCGACGCAACGCCTCGACGACGTCCATGCCATCCATCATGACGATGCGCCTAGCGACGAAGGCTTGCAGGCCGTCCGAGGTGAATCCCGAATATGAAACGAAGAGGCCACGGGCGCCTTCGAAGTGTTGCCCGATCAACTCTTGGAACGACCGGAGTTCACCAGCGCCAGTTTGGGCATTGCGCCATTTCGCTTCGAGAAAATAGACGGTGTTGCTGTGCAAAAAGCTGCCATCGATCTGCTCGCCTTTGAGCTTGAAGGCTTTCCGCGGTTCTAGCCCCCATGCATCGAACCAGCGCTTCAGAAACCTCTCAAAGGCGTAGCCACGCGCCTGTGCTGCTTCGTCCATTCCATGCAGCCCCATGAACTCGTTCTCAAGTTCGACTTGTGTAGATTCGGCTGGTCCGCAGCGTAGTGGCGCACTCGGCTCCGGAGTCTGGGTGGTCGTGCCTGGGATAGGTTTGCCGCCCAGTCGCTCAATCAGTGCGCTCAGTCTCTCGCGGCTCCGGAACACGCTATCTTCGTTTCCCGCAAGATAAGCCATCCGATATTCCCAAAGGCCATTTAGCGCCTTCACTATAGCTCCCTTCTGAGCCTTCTGCATGAATGCACGTAGGCGCTTGCCCTTGCTGTTAGCGTTGTCGATGAGATAGGCGTCGTTGTAGATGTCGACGCCCACTTCGTCCCGGAAGAATTCTTGGTAGGTGCGGTTAGTGAAATCCATCACGTAGCCGTCGCCGAACAGATCGCCGACTAGCTTCAGATCCACCGCCTTGACTTCGCCGGCCATCGATTCACCTGTCCAATTATCGCTTCGCCAGTTTGATGCAGAACCGATCTCGGATGCAATTGCGTTCCCCATAGTACTGCCGCCCACCCACATCGTCTGGCGACTGCTTTTCGTCTCACAAAGACAGGCCCGAACGTTGCCTACGAGAGCCCGTCACGATCGGGCCCCCACTTACCGGATCGCCGATTGCGGAAATTGCTCTTCTCGGTCGATCGCCAATTGCGCTAGTCCAATCAATTGATTGCTGCAGTGAAGATTCATATAGGACGTTCGAGTACGGCGATACATTGGGGACCGGTGAGAAGGTCGCTGCTACGGGCCCTCTGGGCACATCGTGCATCGGGCAGAGCAATTTTGTTTTGCAAAGACTGCGATATGCTAACTTTGGACATGCCTTCGAAGAAGACTACTGAGACAGTAACCGCGGATATCGCTTCGCTCCTGCAGGCAGGAGAAGGTGATCGCGCGGACTTCAAGCGCGGCCCTGACGGCGTGTCTGCTGAGGACCTAGTTGCGTTCGCTAACGCGGGTGGCGGAGCCATTCTTGCTGGCGTCGATGAACGCGCCGGGGACGGAGGCGCACAGGTCGGCGTCGTGGTGGGATGTGATGTTGGCGATGGAACGATACTTCAGATCGCCAACAAAGCTCTGGGATGCATCCCACCGGTCGCGATCAATGTCAGCATCGAAAATGACGACGGCAAGTCGTTTCTGCGGATCGATGTCCCCAGCAGCGCCACGAAGCCACACTGCACTCCTAGAGGCATCTACTGCACGCGTGATGGGCGACGTAATCGCGCGCTGCATCCAACCGAGCTTTTGAAAATCTTCCTCGAAAGCGAAGCGCGCGCATTTGCCGAGCGGTTTGAGGCGGCAGCAGGCCGCATGACGAAGGAACTCGGCCAGCTCGAAGCCTCTTTGGATGCCAGCATCCAGAGCATGGCCGATCAGCTCGGCTGGGCCGACAGCAAGCTTGGCGGCACGGAAAGCGCCCTCGACACCATCCAAGCTTACGTCACCCGCATCAATTCAGAAACCAACGATGTTGCCTCAAGACTTCGAACGATTTTCCGTCAGGACAAGCGCGACGATCCCGTCACGGAGCGTGAGCGAACCAAGCTTCGTGATGAGCTGGTCGACCAACTTCTAGACGATAGAAAGCTTCTGGACTCCATCGCGAAAGGCACCGCGAACTTCACGATCAGCGCGAAGGGTAAGGCCGCAGAAGAGCTGACGAAGGAAGATCTCTCCCCGATTTTCAAGGATGCGCTCAAGATCGTGGTCGACAAGGTCGAGAAGGAAAAATACTCGGTTCAGATCAAGAAGCCCGGCGAGTGTACAGAGAATGAACTCAACGATTTCGGGGTCCTCTTAAAAAAGGGGGGCGAAGTCGCGGTTGGCATCGAAGCTCGCCTCAGGACTGCGGATGTCCTGGGCTTCATCCGATACGAGAAGGCGATCGTCGGAGTCGGGGCTCTTAAGAAGCCGGCCGTCGCCTACCGGAACGGTGTTTTTCAGAAGGCTCAGGCTACGGCCAATCCAGGTGACTTCACGCGCGAACTAGGATGGCTCTTCGTCGAGCAAAAGCATCGTGGAAAGCAGACCCGGGACCTGATCTCGGGCTTGCTGGATGCGGCGCGAGCCAAGCTCGTTTACGCGACCACCCGCAAGGCCAACGAAAAATTACAACGCATCCTCAAGCATCATCGCTTCTTCCAGAACGGCGCCGCGTACCCCTCGACTGAAAACCCCGGCGAGGAAATTATCCTCCTGACACAGAGCTCCAGCCCGTCTATCTCAAAGGAAAAAGAAGGCATCAGCCGAGCTCAACAGCATCCCGAGCCGGATCGCGGTGCGCGGCAACAATCAAAAAGCTGAAGCACATACCCGGCCGCCTGGTCCCGTAACCTTGCCATTCCGGCGGAGCTTCCCGTTTAGAGCGTCATCAAGGTGCGCGTATCGGTCGGAAGTCTGCTTCTGTCGCCAAGGAGACATTCAACGAGTCGTATCGTATGATCGCCGGCAACACGCTACGTGCAGCGGTCCGTGTACCCTACGAAACCGTTTCAATTCGCAACGCTTCATCGATGACACGGAGAGCTGCGGTAGGGTTCTCCTCCTCCCGGTGCCACAAAACAGGATCGGCTGCGCTTTCACTTGTCGCGAGTTTGGCAAAGTAGTCCTCAAACGCATGCACTAAGAACTTGTCCCCGCTGATATAGCCAACGGGCAGTGGGTAGCCGGACTTCAGGTCAGGCGCGTGCAACAGAACGAGGCACCAGCCGTTTGGCTTCAGAACGATCTCAAGCGATCGCGGCGCTTCATTTGTGATTGCCAAACAGCGATCGAAAAGCGCAGCTTGTCTTTCCCGCTTCCCGAAACGTTTGCGCCAGCTATTTGCTGTCCAACGGTCGAAGCCATCGCGGGCCAAGAGAACAAGGCCTGCAGGTTCCTGTTCTGAAAGATCTCGAAGAAGCGTAGCAAATGAGAGGCTGCGGCCCCAATAGTCCGCATGGGGAGGCAACCAGAAAATTGGATTGCTGTCGGTTTCCAATTGCTTAGTCCATTCTGTCATCGCAGCTCTGACCGCGCCTGAGGACGATGAGCCGACAACTCTGATGCCGGGAGCAAAAGGATGGGCGAGTGCGCAAGTGTCAGGGTGGCAAAGCCTAGCCCACACAGACTGCCGCGTGGGCTCGTTCAGGCCGCTACGGGAAAACACGCCTCCATCAATCGATTCCACCTGATTGAAGGCAAAGTCGTAGTCGCTCGGACAGGCGAGTTTCTTGGTGTAAGCGCTAAAAGCTTCTATCAGCGGTGTCCGCGAGCCGGTCCTTCCACGCTGTCTGAGATTGCTAAAGTCCGGCTCCACAAAAGCGGGCTCATCGAGATAGAGGCGGACGGGCACGTGGAACGGCGCCGGGAATGTCTTTAACTGTTGGACGTCTTGAGTCATCTGAAAGCGAAAGTCATCTGCCTTCAGCTTGCCCCCCGAGCGCTGGCGCCACTC
>NZ_RZTF01000419.1:3939-5369 GCF_004023175.1 Mesorhizobium sp. M7A.F.Ca.MR.362.00.0.0 | reverse complement strand
GTCGCGCACCGCGATGCGCACCGCGGTGCGCGACTGCTCGCCGGGAAACTGCTCGACGGTGCCCGCAAGCTTGCCGTCACGCACCGCGACCAGCGCTTCCGGCAGTGCATCGAAGCCGTAGATCTTGACGTCGGTGAAGTTGCGCGCGGCACAAGCCTCCATGGCGCCCAGCGCCATGTCGTCATTGGCGCAGACGATGGCGTCCGGCTTGCCGTTGGCGGCAAGGCCGGCCTCGGTCACCGACAGCGCCTCGGCGCGGGCGAAGTTGGCGGTCTGCTCGAAGACGATCTGATACTTGTCCTTCAAGGGATCGAGCACATTGTGCACGCCCTTGTTGCGGTCAATCGCCGGACCGGCGCCGGGCTGGCCCTGCAGATGGAACAGCTTGGCGCCGTTGGGGAACGCCGCCACCACCGCGTTGGCTTCCGCCTCGCCGCCCTTGACGTTGTCGGCGCCGACATGGGCCAGGATGCCCTCGACGCCGTCGACGCGGCGGTCGATCGTCACCACCGGAACGCCGGCCTTGACCGCTTCCTCGATGGCCGGCGCCAGCGCGTTGACGTCGAGCGGCGAGATGACAATGGCGTTGACCTTCTGCACCAAGGCCGCCTCGATGTCGGCGGTCTGCTTGGTGGCCGAGTTCTGGCCGTCGCTTTCGGTCAAATTGACGCCTTGCGTGGCGGCTTCCGCCTTGATCTCGTTCAGCATGTGCACGAAGAACGGAAAGCCGAGACTGGGCACCGAGCCAAGGATGGTGAGCTTGTCCTGCGCAAACACCGAGGGCGCGGCGACCATCATGGCGCCGAAAGCCGCGGACGACAGCAGGAATTCACGTCTGTTCATGGGATCCTCCTCCACAAAAACGCACGACCCCGAAAACCGGGATCGGTTTCAGGAAGGATCATGCATCGGTTCAAAGTGTTGGAGCATCCTCCCTGCGCCCGAAAACGCATGCCGCTCCAGCTGGCCGCCGCTGTAAAAAGAGCCTCCCACCGACGCCTGCCTGGGGATGCTAACCCAGGGTCAACCATTTGTGCAACCTCGATATAACAGAGGTGCCGGGCAATTTATCGGAATTGTCGGATTTTGGTTTGCAGCGTGGGCAACATCTCCCTGAGGTGCCTGGCTTCCATTCCCTCTGCCCGGCACTACCTTGGACTGACTCGCGAAGCTTTTGTGATCTGGAGAACCCGTATGAAGCCGCAAATCGTCTGCCATATGCTCGCATCACTCGACGGCAGCCTTCATCCAAGCCGCTACACGACAAGTCCAGTCGGGACCCGGGCGGAGTGGTCGAGCCTCTACGAACATATCCACAGTGATCTCGCGGCTGACGCCTGGATCGTCGGCCGCGTCACCATGGCCGAGATGAGCAAGGCCGCCGCGCACCCACCAGCCAATGTCGGCAAGGTCGACCGGCCCTATCATTT
>NZ_RZTF01000419.1:0-3929 GCF_004023175.1 Mesorhizobium sp. M7A.F.Ca.MR.362.00.0.0 | reverse complement strand
CTATCATTTCGCGCAAATGGATGCGGGCAGTTATGCCGTGGCGCTCGATGCCTCGGGCAAGCTCCATTTTTCCAAACCCGACATCGGCGGCGACCACGTCGTGGTGCTGCTTGGGCGTGACGTTACCGACAGCCATTTGGCCGAGCTTGCCGCCGACGGCGTGTCCTATATCGTGTCGGAAGCGGCGGACATCGATCTCGCGGCGATGCTTGAGGTGCTCGGAAGCGAACTCGGCATCCGCCGGTTGCTGTTGGAGGGCGGTGCCGGCATCAACGGCTCCTTCCTCGCAGGCGGACTCGTCGATGAGCTGAGCCTTCTCGTCGCGCCCGCGATCGATGGACGCGCAGCAAACCAGGCCTTCGTCGAATTCGGCGAGAGCGGCCTGGCGGGCAAGACGCAGTTGTCACTGAAAAGCTGCAAGGCCTTGGCGCATGGGCTCGTCCATCTGCGCTACGCGGTCAGCCCTGCATAACCGGAATCCTAGCCGCTATGCAGCCCGGCTGGCGCCGCTTTGTCAGCGCATCAATACCGCATGGCATCGAGATCGGCGATCAGCGTCGGGCCGGTCGGATGCCAGCCCAGCCGTGCCTGTGTCAGCGCGCTGGAGGCCGGCAGGTCCATGGGGGCGAACATCGCCATCCAGCCGAAATGCTCCGCCGCTCTTTCCGGCGCGATGGAAACGACCGGCAATTTCAGGCCCCTTCCAAGCGCCTCGGCGATGGCCCGCACCTCGACGCCTTCCTCGCCGACCGCGTGATAGCGTGCTCCCGGTTGCCGCTTTTCCACGGCCAGCCGGTAAAGCCGCGCCGCATCGAGGAGATGGCCCGCGGAGAAGCGGTTGCGGCCCTCGCCGACATAGGCCGAGACGCCCCTTTCACGCGCGATCTCGATGAGCGGCGAGATAAGCCCTTGCTTGACCGGATTGTGGACCTGCGGCAGCCGCACCACCGACAGATTGATGCCGTTTTCCAGAAGCGCATTGCCGGCCAGCTCGGAGGCTATGCGCGGATTGGGGTGGCTGGCATTGAAGACGTCCTCAATCGCCAGTTCGCCATGCCCAGGGCTGCCCATGCCGACGCCGGAGGTGATCACCAGCGGCCGGTCGGAGCCGGCCAGGGGCGGCGCCGAGAGCGGCGATGACGCGCTTGTCCTTTTCGCAATTCTCGGCAAACCGCGAGAAATCATGGTCGAACGCCGTATGGATCACAGCCTCCGCCTTGGCCGCGCCGTCGCGCAGACCCTCGGGATCTTCGAGGGTCCCCCGGTGCACCTCGGCACCAGCAGCAGCCAGCGCCTCGGCGCCGGCGTCGGAGCGGGTCACGCCGACCACCTTGTGGCCCGCCTGGATGAGTTCGGGAACCAGCGCCGAACCGATGAAACCGGTCGCGCCGGTGAGAAGGATACGCATGCAAAATCTCCTGCACAGTTGCCTGCGTAATATTGCCGGTCTATTATTCTATTAAAGTAGTGACCTTATCATGGTATAATGGCTAACAGAATGCCCTCCAGTTCCGCCGGCTCACTGGCAGCGTTCCTCAAAGATCGGCGCACGCGGCTCGATCCGGCGTCCTTCGGCTTTTCCGGCCGCCGACGCACGCCGGGGTTGCGCCGGGAAGAGGTTGCTCAGCGCGCCAACATAAGCCCGACCTGGTACACGTGGCTGGAACAGGGCCGCGGCGGCGCACCCTCGGCCGATGTCCTCAATCGCATCGCCAAGGGGCTGCTGCTGACCGAGGCGGAGCGCGAACATCTTTTCATGCTGGGGCTCGGGCGCCCGCCCGAGGTCCGCTACACCGGTGCCGAGGGTGTCAGCCCACGGCTGCAGCGCCTCATCGACACGCTCGATGCCAGCCCCGCCATAGTCAGGACCGCTACGTGGGACGTCGTTGCCTGGAACCGCGCCGCGCGGGTCGTGCTGACCGACTACAGCGCCCTGCCCGAGGGCGAGCGCAACATCCTGCGTTTTATGTTCCTGCGCCCCGCCATCCGCGCCAAGCAGCACGACTGGCAAAACCTGGCCCGTTTCGTGGTCGGCTCGTTCCGTGCCGATGCGGCACGCGCCGGCGCTGTCTCCGAGGTGCGCGAACTCGTCGACGAACTCTGCAGCGCTAGCCCTGAATTCGACGCGCTGTGGCGCGAAAACGACGTGCTCAGCCACGGCGACGGGACAAAGCGCCTGAAGCATCCAAAACTCGGCGATATCGAGCTGGAATATTCGGGCTTCGCGGTCGACGGCCGGCCGGATTTGAGCCTGACCGTCTACAACCCGGTCGACAGCGCCGTCGCCGACCGTATTCGCGCGCTGGCTCTCGCCCAACACCCCAAAGAGTAAGGGCCTGACAACCCGTCCGCGGGGAATGACTCCCGCCCTCAAGCGCGCTCGCAGACCGCTTTCAGAATCTGCAAGGTCGGCCCCCAGTAGAGATTGGCATGCGGACGGATCGCCGGTTCGGCAAAATCGCTGAGCGTCAGCGTCAGCAGCGTTCCCTGATCCGCCGGCGCCAGATCGAAGCTGACCACCGTGTGGTTTTCGGGCACGTCCGCCAGCCGCGGGGCCGACAGCGTGCTCCAGTAACCGTAGGCGAACGCCCTCTCCTGCGCGAAAGCTCGGATAGTTCCGTGGTTTTCGAACGGCATTCCGTGCAGCACTCCGTGTATCAAGATCGCGCCGCCGACAAGTCTCTCGAGGCTGACGGTCAGCGCCTCGTCGGACATCCATTGCGGGATCATCGCGGGCGTCGTCAGCACCTGCCAAATCTTGGCAGGCGTTGCAGCGATGACGACGGTCTTGATGATCGGTGCGGCAGACTCACTCATGCGCTGCAATTTATCGCGGATGCGGCGACGACAATATCGTCGTTCGGGCGGTGCGGCGCATGCGAAGGCAGCAGCGCGGCTTGCGAAGCGATCGTGGCCCGTGGCATCTGTCGGCTCCACCAGCGCAGACGGGCAGCATGACACCACGGCAGACACGGCAGAGCGGCAGGCAGGCGGCGCCAGGCGTCAGTCTCAACCGCGCCCTCTCAAAACTTGGCCTGTGCTCGCGCACGCAGGCGGATGTGCTGATCGCGGAGGGCCGCGTGCGCGTCGGCGGCAAGGTGGTGCGCAATGCAGCCCTGCGGGTCGACCTCGACCGCGACCGCATCGTCGTCGACGACAGGCCGGTGGTTGCCGAGCGCAAGGTCTATCTCATGCTCAACAAGCCGCGCGGGCTGGTCACCACCCGCGACGACCCGCAGCAGCGCGACACCGTCTATGCCTGCCTCGAAGGGCTCGACCTGCCCTTCGTCTCGCCGGTTGGCCGCCTCGACAAGGCCAGCGAAGGCCTGCTGCTGATGACCAACGACACCCGATTTGCCAACCGGCTGATGGACCCGGCTTCGCATTTGCCGAAACCTATCACGTGCAGGTCGGCACGGTGCCGGACGCGGCGATGTTGAAGACGTTGCGCGCGGGCGTGAGCGTCGACGGCGAGATCCTGACCACGAATTCGATCGAACTTTTGCGCAGCGGCGGCCGCACCGCCTGGCTGGAGATCGTGCTCGACGAAGGCCGCAACCGCCACATCCGTCGCCTGCTCGCCGCGCACGGCGTCGAGGTCCTGCGCCTCATCCGCATCGCCATCGGCCGCCTGCCGCTCGGCGACCTCGCCAAGGGCACGGCACGGCGTTTGACACCGGAGGAACTGGCGCTGCTGACGGGGTGAGCAGCGCGTGCGCTGGTGCAGGCTCACAGCAATCCGTCCTGACGGAAAGCTGTCAGGAGGCCTGGCCTATAGGTCGGATGGGAGCCGGCCACGGCTTCAACGATCAGGAGCCAAAGCAATGAATTTCGTCTCTGTCCGCATCATCACTTCGGACGTTCAGCGCCTCGTGCGCTTCTACGGCGAGATCACGGGCATGCCCGTGACGGTCTACACGGAAGACTTC
>NZ_RZTF01000418.1:3953-5371 GCF_004023175.1 Mesorhizobium sp. M7A.F.Ca.MR.362.00.0.0 | reverse complement strand
CCTTGCGGCGATCACCGAAGCCCCGCGCCTTGACGGCGGCGATCTTCAGGCCGCCGCGCAGCTTGTTGACGACGAGCTGCCAGTCGCTCGTCCTCCGGAAGATCGAGAAGTCGATACTATCCATTCCAGTAGAAGATCTCCGAGCGCAGGCTCTGACGCGATTTGAAAAGCACCAGCCGTTGGCGGCGACCGCACAAATCGGTGCGCGCAATAATATTCCCACTGGCCGCGAATATTCGGATTGGTTTGACTTTCAAATCCATGGCTTCGGCGGCATTTCGAACAGCGCAGAATTCCACCTCGCCCCAGGGCTTACAATGGCCTTTCGCCTCTTTGTTCCGATCCTTGCCGGTGCGACGTTACGCGAGCGGCTGCTCGCCTGCATTGGCGCCACGATTGGCATCGCGCTGACCGGCGTGATCAGCGGGCTCGCGATGGGCGGCGGCCAGCATGTGGCGCTGCTGGTGGCCCCTATGGGCGCCTCCGCCGTGCTGCTCTTTGCCGTGCCGTCGAGCCCGCTTGCGCAACCCTGGTCGATTATCGGCGGCAATTCGATCTCTGCACTGGTCGGCGTGACAGTGGCGCATTTCGTGCACGATCCGGTGATCGCGTCGGGCCTCGCTGTGGCGCTGGCGATCGCCACGATGTCGTTCACTCGCTGTTTGCATCCGCCAGGCGGTGCCGCGGCGCTGACGGCCGTGCTTGGCGGACCGGCCGTGCTCAGCTTCGGCTTCCTGTTCCCGTTGGTGCCGGTGGCGCTGAACTCGACAATTTTGGTGGCGCTAGGCTTTATTTTCCACCTTCTGTCACGGCGCAACTATCCGCATGTCCACGTGGCCGCCGCAAACAATCACGGCAGCGCGGACAGCCCGCCGATAGAGCGTGTCGGCTTTCGGCCCGAGGACGTCGATGCGGCGCTCGCCGCTTTGGACGAAACCTTCGACATTGGCCGCGACGACCTCGAAAGGCTGCTGCACCAGGTCGAGTTGCAGGCGATGGCGCGCTCGCACCGAACGCTGCTTTGCCGGGACATCATGTCCTGCGACGTGATCTCGGTGCCGGAAACTGCCACCGCCGCCGTGGCGCGAAAGCAGCTTCTCGACCACAACATCCGCGCCTTGCCGGTGGTCGATGCGGACGGCCGGCTGGCCGGCGCCGGGGGGTTGCGCGAGCTGACGCAGACGACCGAAACGGTGAAGGGCGTGATCTCGAAGGCAGGCACCGCCTCGCCCGAGACGCCGGCGATGAGCCTGCTTCCCGTGCTCACAGACGGCCGCAGCCATGCCGTCGTCATCGTCGATGCCGAGCGGCGCATCCTCGGCCTGATCACCCAGACCGACCTGCTGGCGGCGGCGGCGCGCGTGCAGGTGTCAGACAAGTCGCCGCTCCAAGCAGTGGCATAGCGGCCAACCTAACAT
>NZ_RZTF01000418.1:0-3943 GCF_004023175.1 Mesorhizobium sp. M7A.F.Ca.MR.362.00.0.0 | reverse complement strand
ACCTAACATCGCAGGTTCGGGAACTTTTTGCCGACAGGCGCATCCAATCCACGGGCGAACCCTGTTTGAGTAGAGATGGGTCGCAATGAGTAACCCCGCAATTCCCACCGTCGCGCTTACTACGGCCGATGATGCCATGGCCGCCGTAATGGCGCTGGTGCGCGGCGCTTTTGAGGGTTTGCGCAAGATCGTCGTCCTTCTCCTTCCGGGGGGCACGACGTCGTGTTCGCCAGCGCCTATTACCCGTACATTGGAGGGCTACAAGGTCGTGCTGTTGAATACGGCTGAGCGAATCCCGCACCTTGGCCGTGCGTGTCTTCCGGCCTCGATCATCGGTTTCTTCGACCGGGCATTCCCGCCACATCTTGAGCAGATGCAGCACGCGCCGATCAACGATCCGGCGCGCCGCCGATCTTAATAGCTCGGCATGGGGAATACTTCCGAAGTAAGATCGACGCGGGGCATGCGAAGATGCTCGACGTCGGGCTCTTGCCGGAGGCCGAACATAGTCTTGGGCCCTGGCTCGCGGACGCGGTGCTGGCTCAAAAATCGCGCTGGCCAGTCCCGTAGCGTTCCTCGGCGCACGTCTTTTCGCCACCAGGGCCAGCGGCCGCAAGAGAACGTAGCTGTTTGGTGCGCTCGGATTTGCCGACAATCAGTCGGCGCCTTCTTCCTGGTGCGACCTCTCTCTGACCGGGACGGACCCCTAAGTTTCAGACTACGACGCCAACAACAGGCTGATCCTGGTCAATCTCACACGCGCCAATCGCCGCGCCGGATTGTGGAACCTCTCGCGGGTGGTTTCTACGACGAACACCAGGGTCATCAGATCAAGCAGGAAGTCATCGATAGCTTGGGCGAGTGTTTCTGACCTACCTTTGAACTGATCCAGCAAAACGCGCGCCTTATCGATCGCATCCACGCTGGCCTCATCGATCAACGTCTCTATCCTCTGGAGACAATCCAATTTCGAAACTCCCTCAAAGCCCTTGCCAGGGTAGTTTTGCAACGAAGGTGGGCGATTTGGATTTAGCCCAACAATGGCGGATGGGCGTTGAGATTGGCCAGCACCTTCTCGTCATAAAGATCGAAATTGACATGCTGGCGTTCCAGGCTCTGTACCGTGCGCACGCCATGGATGCCTTCGGCCAGCGCGCCATTGGCGATCGAGTTGGTTTCGTGCGCGGCCATGAAGGCGACCTTGGCGCGCGGCAGCCAGAACAGGCGCACGATGAACAGCACCGGCATGGTCGACAGCGTCAGCAGGCCGAGCCGGAAATCCAGCCACAAAAGCACGCTGACGATGCCGAACAGCAGCACGATGTCGCCCACCGACATGACCGACGTTTCGAGGAATTCCTGCATCGAATTGACGTCGCCCTGCAGGCGCGACATCAGCCGCCCGACCTCGGTCTTGTCCATGAAGCTCAACGAGACCCGCTGCAGGTGGCTGAACATGGCGCGGCGCAGATCGGACAGCACATTCTCGGCCACCTTGCCGACGACGCTTTCCTGCACATAGCTGGCGGCGTAGTTGATCAGGATGATGACGGCGAAAGCGCCGATCGCGGCGATCATCACCGACTGGTCGAGCTTGCCTGCCGTCATGCCGTGGTCGATGGCGTAGCGGATGACCAGCGGGATCGCCAATTGCGTCAGCGTGAACACCAGCACCGCGGCGACCGAGATGAAGATCCGGCTCTGATACGGTCTCACGAAGCTCCAGATGCGCCTGACGATGCGCGGGTCGTAGGCCTTGCCGAAGACTTCTTCCTCTTCGCGATGCGAGCCCACGACAGCCCTTGTCGGCCGGCGGCTGGTATCTTCTTTGTCGTCGTCGGCCTGTGTCGACATCATGCGGCTCCCGCCACGACAGGCCGGTCGTCGTCCGGCCGCAGCTGCAAATCATACAGCGCGCGATAGCGCCCACTGAGCGCCAGCAATTCCTCATGCGTGCCGCGCTCGACGATACGGCCACCCTCGACGAACAGGATCTGGTCGGCATGCATCAGCGAGCTCAGCCGGTGCGAGATGATGAGCGTGACGCGGTCCCTGGCGAAGCGCTTCATCGCCGCCCGGATGCGCTGTTCGGTACCGGCATCTATTGCCGCGGTCGAATCGTCGAAGACCAGCACCGATGGCCGCAGCATCAGGCTCCGCGCAATGGTCAGGCGCTGCCGCTGGCCACCGGAAAGCGACGCGCCGCGCTCGCCGACGACCGTGGTGTAACCGGCCGGGAGGCCCATGATGTAATTGTGCAGCTGGGCGTACTCGGCTGCCTGCCCGATGCGGGTCTCGCGCGCCCAGGGATTGCCATAGGCGATGTTGTTCTCGATCGAGGTGGTGAACAGGAACGCATCCTGCTGCACGACGCCGACCGCCTTGCGCAGCGATTTCAGCGTCACCTCACGAATGTCCTGGCCGTCGATGGTGATCGAACCCGAAGTGACGTCGTAGAAACGCGGGATCAGATGCGCGATGGTCGACTTGCCGCCGCCCGGTGGGCCGACAATGCCGATGGTCTCGCCGGACCGGGCCTCGAAGGAGATGCCGGACAGTGTCGACCGGCCGCCCGCGCCCTCATAGCGGAAGCCGACATTGTCGAAGCGCAGCACACCGTCAGTGACGACAAGGTCCCTGGCGTCGGGTGCGTCCTCGATATCAAGTTCGGTGTCCAGCAGTTCGAACAGTCGCGTGCCGCAGGTCGAAGCGCGGGCGAATGAATTGACCATCAGGCCGAGCTGGCGCACTGGCATCTGCAAGATGGTCATGAAGGTGAGGAACTGGGCCAGCGTGCCGACGCTGATCTGGCCCGCAATCACCTTCTGGCCGCCGAACCACAGCACCAAGCCCATGGCGGCGAGGAACGAGAAGTTCATGGCGCTGGTGTTGCTGACGCGGATGCCGACGCGCTGGTTGGCGAGGTCCAGCGCATCCTGCTTGGCGCGATCGAATTTTTCCAGCTCATGCCGCTGCGCTGCGAAAGCACGCACGACACGGATGCCACCGAGGTTCTCATCCATCACCCGGCTCAGCACCGAGAGGCGCTCCTGCAACGTCAGCCAGGTGCTGCGCAGTTTAAGCTGGGTGACCGAGGACCGCCAGGCGACGAACGGCACGAAGCTCAGACTGAGCAACCCGAGCACGGGATCGGTGCTGACCAGGAGATAGGCGCCGACGCCGATCAGCACGCCGAGCAGCACCACGCGCAAAATGCCGGTGGAAAAGAACATGCGCACGCCGTCGAGATCGAGCAGGCCGAGCGTGATGAGATCGCCGGTGTGGACCCTGTCGTGGTAGGCGAAGCTCAGGCGCTGGATATTCTCGTAGAAAGCCAGGCGCAGTTCATAGCCGGTGCGGTGGCCGACGGCCTCGCCATAGTAGTTCTGCGCCATTGTGAAGAGGCCGCGCAGGATGCTGACGACGAGCAGCGTGAGCGCCGTCTTCCACAGCGCGTGCTCTGCCGCAGGACCAGCACCAGCAGTCATGACGCCCTGCGCCTGGTCGATGGCGCGGCCCAGCAGGCGTGGAATGAAAAGCTGCAGCGTCGCGGCAATGAAGGTCGAAACGATGGTGATGGCGACTTGCCAGGGATGGCGCAGCGTCATTCGCACGATACGCAGCAGGGTGCTGAGGCCTTTGCCCCAGGAGGCTTCCGCCACATGGACAAACGATTTGCCGCGCTTCGCCGCGCCGCTGGTTGCATCCATACCCAAGGGAAATATCCAGACCACTCCGGACATTAGCCCGGACCAATGAAGCAGACTCAATTCAGATGGCGATGTTACGCGTGTCCGACTTGACCGTTCAAGGGGCCAATGGCGGCATCGCACTATGCCTGAAAGGCGTGCAGCCGTTGGTCGTCGCGATCGTATTTGATGAGTGATGAGGCGAAGGCATACATGGCCATAGGCAGAGTTTTGCCAAGCATGAGGCCGTGAAG
>NZ_RZTF01000417.1:0-5409 GCF_004023175.1 Mesorhizobium sp. M7A.F.Ca.MR.362.00.0.0 | reverse complement strand
GATGTCGACGGCCGCTTCATCGCCGCCAACCCCGCCACCGCCGAAATGGTTCGCGCCGCTTCGGTCGACGATCTGATCGGCAAGACGGATTTCGATTTCTACCCCAGGGAGGTGGCCGAGCGCTTCCGGCAGGATGAGATGGGCGCGCTGGAGGCCGGGCAGACGTTGCGGATCGACCAGCCCGCGCTTTTCCCGGATGGCCGGCAAGGTTGGCTCTACACGCTCAAGGCCCCTTTCCGCGACGAGGCCGGCAAGATCGTCGGCGTCATCACCTACAATCGCGACATCACCGAGCAGAAGCGCACCGCGCAGCTCAAGAATGATTTCATTTCCACGGTCAGCCACGAATTGCGGACCCCGCTGACCTCCATCCGCGGCTCGCTTGGCCTGATTGCGGCCGGTGTGGCCGGCGAACTGCCGCCCAAGGCCGCCAATCTCGTCAACATCGCGCACACCAATAGCGAAAGGCTGGTTCTTCTCATCAACGACATTCTGGATATGGAGAAGATCGAATCGGGCGTGATCACCTTCAAGATCAAGCAGATGCCTGTCCGTCAGGTCCTGGAGCAGGCCATTGCCGCCAGCTCCAACTACATGGCTGACAGCCGGATCAGGATCGTTCTGATCGACGATGCGCCGCGCGCCGAGGCCAACATCGATCCGGATCGCCTGCATCAGGTGATGGCGAACCTCCTGTCGAATGCGATCAAGTTCTCGCATGCCGACGGTACTGTCACAGTGAAATTCCAGCGTCATGACCACGAAATGCTGCGGATTTCCGTGATGGACCAGGGCGCTGGCATCCCGGAGGCTTTCCGCAGCCGTATATTCGGAAAGTTCGAGCAGGCCGACGCCTCCAGCACCCGTAAGATAGGCGGCACCGGCCTGGGCTTGAGCATCGTCAAGGCCATTACCGAAAAACTGGGCGGAGCCGTTTCCTTCGAAACCGAGGAAGGCAAGGGAACCTCGTTCCACGTGGACCTTGCAGAAGTACGCAGGCACCAACCAAGGCCGTATCCGCCACCGCACCTGACGCGGAAGCCCGATGGGCGCCTACGGGTTCTGATCTGTGAAGACGAGACCGACGTCGCCGCAGTGATTGCGGCACTCTTGGATGCGGAAGGCTTTTCCAGCGACGTCGCACCCGATATCGCCACCGCAAAGGCGCTTCTGCGGTCCCGCGAATACGTGGCCTTGACCCTCGACATCAAGCTGGCGGGGGAATCCGGCATCAAACTCTTCCACGACATTAGGGCATCGCCGGTGAATTCCGACATTTCGGTCATCGTCATCTCCGCCGTTGCCGATGAGGCCAGGCGCTCGCTCAACGGCAGCGCCGTCGGTATCGTCGACTGGCTGGAGAAGCCGGTGGATTCAAAGCGGCTTCACGCCGCCCTTGCCAAGATCCTTGCTGGCAGGACCGAGCAGAGGCCGAAGATTCTCCATGTCGAGGACGATGAGGGCGTGCTTGCGGTGATGTCGGAGGGGTTGGGTTCGGGTGTCTCGATTACTTCGGCGAAGACGCTCAAGGACGCCCGGGAGGCGATCGCGCAGCATCTCTTCGACCTGGTTATCCTGGATATTGCACTCCCCGACGGCTCGGGGTTGGACCTTCTGGTCGATCTGCCGCTCGAGACCGGGGTCATCGTGTTTTCGGCGGCGGAGCTCGACCAGAAACTAGGTGATCGCGTGCAGGCCATCATGACCAAGACCAGGGCGTCGGAAATCGATGTGGCAAAGCTGGTCAGGAGCATGTTGGTTTCGCCCCGCACTCAACCTGCCGCGCACGCCGAGGAGTGACGCTCATGCCCGCAAGGATTCTCTATGTGGATGACGAGGACGATATCCGCGAAATCGCCCAGATGTCGCTGGAGCTCGAGCCGGAATTCGAGGTGCGGTCCTGCCCGTCCGGCATGCAGGCGCTGACTGATGCCGCCGAATGGCGGCCCGACCTCATTCTGCTCGACGTAATGATGCCGGACATGGATGGGCCGGAGACGCTGAGGCGCTTGGCCCAGTCTGGGCCGACGGCTTCGATACCCGTGGTGTTCATCACCGCGCGCACCCAGACGCATGAAGTCGAACGCTATCTGGCGATGGGGGCGGTAGGGGTGATCGCCAAACCATTCGACCCGCTTGCGCTTGCCGGTGAAGTCAAAAGATTGCTTCTATCGCGCGCCTGATCCGACGTTTGGCGTGGGCACCGAGCGCAGTCTGGCTGCAGACTGTGCGACGCCGTTCACGGCTCCTATACCATGTCGCCTTATTCATCTACTGATTGTGCCGAGGTGCAGGCGTAGCGAATCAGGTTGTCTATGATCGCGCGGCATCGGCGGAGCTCGGCGAGAGATTGAGAAGAATGTGTCTGTCTGCATGAACCGCGTTGGCGGATGTCGGTTCATGGATCAATCACTCCGGGGGGCAAGCGGCAAAACGAGGCGCGAACCGGAGCAAGGCTGATGAACGGAGCGAAGGCAAGAGTTCTGATTTGCGATGACGATCCCCTCTTGCTCGAACTGATGGAATTCAGGCTCAGGGCAAAGGGATACGAGGTCATCAAGGCCATAGACGGGGCGGAAGCGCTCTTGAAGGCGGAGCATGAGGCACCGGACATCATCGTGCTCGATGCGATGATGCCTAA
This sequence comes from Mesorhizobium sp. M7A.F.Ca.MR.362.00.0.0, assembly GCF_004023175.1. Taxonomy (NCBI): domain Bacteria; kingdom Pseudomonadati; phylum Pseudomonadota; class Alphaproteobacteria; order Hyphomicrobiales; family Phyllobacteriaceae; genus Mesorhizobium; species Mesorhizobium sp. M7A.F.Ca.MR.362.00.0.0. Next base: position 2,768 of record NZ_RZTF01000417.1, on the reverse strand, counting down.
GGCCGACGGCCTGGAGGTTCTTGCCCGCATCAAGAGCGACCCGGCCTTGTCGGAAATCCCGGTTGTCATGCTGACCGCCCGCAAGGGCGAAAGGGACATCGTCTCGGCCCTTGAGAAGGGAGCCGACGACTACCTTGTGAAACCCTTCATTCCCGAGGAGCTCCTGGCCCGGCTTGCGCGCCTGCTGGCGCGCAAGAGCGGGAAACGCTGATGTGGCGTGGCCGTCGCGCCGTCCTCGCGGCATGCGTTTTCCTGGCGGTTGAATCGGCGCCTGCCGCCGCGCTGGCCCAGGCGGTCGACGAACTGTACGCTTCCGGCGTCAAGGCCAGGCAAGCTCAGCATTTCGACGAGGCGGCGGAGCTGTTGCGGCGTGCGCTGGCGATCAAGCCCGACAGTGCCGACGCCCTGGTGCAACTTGGCTTCGCCGAGCTTGGCCGCAACAATCTGCCGGCGGCGCGTGAAGCCTTTTCCAGGGCGCTTGCGCTTGCGCCGACCTATCTGGATGCCAGCTTCGGCATCGCTCAGGTCGAGTTCCGCTCCGGCAATCTGGACGCCGCTCTGCAACTGGCAGAAGAGGTGTCGCGTGCCGAGCGGGGCAATGCCGACGCGGCGACGCTTGTCGCCAACATCCGCAAGGCCCAGCAGGCCGACAGCAGCAAGCAGAAGCCTGCGACCGCGAGGAAGAAGCTGCGCCCGCCGCGGCCGGATCCTGTCGCCGGCCTGATGGAGAAGGGCCAGAGATTGCGGGCGGCGGGACAATTGCCCGAGGCGGAGAACGCCTATCGCCGCGCGCTCGGGCTGGCGCCTAAAAACACCGACATCCTGGTCGCCATGGGTCTCGTGGCGGGCTCCCAACAGAAATTCGACGAGGCCGGGCATTTCTTCGACCAGGCGCTGGCCATCAAGCCCGGCCTTCTCGACGCCCGCCTCGGCAAGGTCCGGCTGGCGATCTGGCAGGGCGACGTGCCGCGCGCCCGCGCGATGATCGATGATGTGCTTGGCACCGCGCCAGGCAACGCCGAGGCGATCGCCCTCGACGCACGGATTTCTTTGCTCGAGCGGGATTACACGCGGGCCGAGCAGTCGTTTCAGCGGGTGCTGGCGATTGATCCGCGCAATGCCGAAGCGCTGGTGGGAATCGGCGATGTGCGCCGCGCCCGTGGCGACGACGACGCCGCGCGCGATGCCTACCGGCAGGCGCTTGCCCTCGAACCCGGCTCGCGCGACATCGAGCAGAGACTGGCCGCACCACCGCCGCGCAAATGGCGGCTCGATATCGGTAGCGAAGTGAGCGACCTCACCGATGGACTTGGTGATTGGACAGACAGTTCGACCGGCCTTGCCTATCGGCTCACCCCGCAGACGACCATTTCGAGCCACACCCGGATGGCGACTCGCTACGGTCGCACCGATGTTCAGATCGACGGCCGCATCGACCAGGCCTTTTCGGCCACGGTTTCGGCCTATGTGCTGGCAGCGGCGACGCCGGATGCCGACTTCCTGGCACGATATTCGGTCGGGGCCGGCGCTTCGTGGCGGATCATGGCGCCCGCGAAAGCGCTCGGTCCGTTCTCGCTCAACATCGATGCTCGCTATGACAATTTCGCCACCGCCGAGGTCACCACAATCTCGCCTTGGGTGCAGGTCTATGTCCTGGACGGCCGGCTGGGGCTTTCGGCACGTTGGGTCCACGCAGCCGACGACATCGGCACGCGCGCCGATGGTTATGTCCTGCGAGCCGATGTTGCAGTTATCCCGAGCGTCAATGTGTTTGGTGGCTATGCGGATGCCCCCGAGATCTCCGACGGCTCGCTGGTGCCGACGCGTACCATCTTTGCCGGCATCTCCTGGGACGTTACCGATCCGCTGACGCTGCGCGGCAGCCTCGCCCATGAGCAGCGCCCGACATTCGACCGAACCACATTCGGGCTCGGCCTAACCGCGCGGTTCTGATCATGTTGTACATCTGGCACCTATCCATCCTGCTCAGTGCCCTTTCCCTGGCGATCATGCTTCTGCTGATCGTGCGTCGGGTATTGCAGGAGCGCCGGGGGACGGCGGGCGCCGATCAGCGGCGCCTTCTTCTGACGGCGCTGATCGCCTTCACCGAAAATCGGGATCGCGAGGCATTGAAGACGGCGCTGCTTGCGGTACCGGCGAGGGTGGCGATCGATGCCGGCTTCGAGTTTATTTCGCTGTTGCGCGGCGAGGAGCACGACGAGCTCCTTTCAGCCTTCAATGAATGTGGCCTGCCGACCCTTGTCGGCACCCAGCTTGAAAAAGGCAACGGCGCCGAACGCGTCCACGCGGCCGAGATGCTGGCGGCGCTGCGTTCGGAAAACGCGGTGGCAAACCTGCTTTCGGCGCTCGATCGTGACCGCTCGCGCGAAGTCAGGATCGCCGTCGCCATCGCGCTGTGTGATATTGGCGCCTTGCCGCCGCTGGTCGTAACGCTGCGCAAGATCGGCGTGGCGGGGCAGCGCTCGCGACGCCTGATCGAGCTTTTCAGGCGCTTTCCGCCAAAGCGGTTCGACGAGCTCAGGGATTACGCCGGACGTCAGGACGCGGTGCCTTTCATCAGGGCGGCCGCAATCGATGCGCTTGCCCGCGCCGGTGGCTTCCAATTCGGCGAGTTCTTTGCCCGCGCGGCCGGCGATCCGTCGCCGGAGGTTACCGCAGCCGCATTGCGGGCACTCGGCCTGACCGGACATGCCAATGCGCCGGCCATCCTGATCAAGGCGATGGAAAATGGCGGCTGGGATGTACGC
>NZ_RZTF01000416.1:0-5416 GCF_004023175.1 Mesorhizobium sp. M7A.F.Ca.MR.362.00.0.0 | reverse complement strand
GTCGTGTTCACGGGCTCGCTGGAGAAGATGACACGCTCCGAAGCCAAGGCGATGGCGGAGCGCCTGGGCGCCAAGGTCGCGGGCTCGGTTTCGGCAAAGACGGATCTGGTGGTCGCCGGGCCGGGTGCCGGCTCCAAGCTCAAGCTTGCCAGCGAACTCGGCATCGAGGTGATCGACGAGGATGGCTGGCTGGTACGGATCGGCAAGGCGTGATGGAAGGCGCATTCAAGGGTTTCGGCCCGAAAGCCATTCCGTTCCTGAAGGCGCTGGATTTCCACCAGAGCCGGGAGTGGTTTTTAGAAAACCGCGACCTGTTCGAAAAGGAGCTGCGCGATCCGCTCAGTGATCTCGTCGACACGCTGACCGAGCGCTTCGCAAAGGCAGGCCTCGGCCTGCGCGGCGACCGCAAGAAGTCGCTGTTCCGCATCAATCGCGACGTGCGCTTCGCCAAAGACAAGCGACCCTACAACAGGCATTTGTCGGCCATCCTGTCGCCCGACGGCACCAAGATGGAGCAGGGTGTGTTCTACGTGCATATCGGGCTTGAGCGCTGTTTTGCCGACATTGCCTGGTGGCAGCCGGAACCGGCGCTGCTGCTGGCGATGCGCAAAGCCATCGCGACCAAGCCGGACAATTTTCGCGGCCTGGTGGCGGCGTTGAAGAAGAACCGGCTTGAATTCGAGACCGAAGGCCGTATGAAGCGTACGCCACGCGGCTTCGAGGAAATCAGCGATCCCGATCTGGTCGCCGCCATCCGCCACCGGCATTTCTATGTCCAGCATGTCATCGATCCGGCCGGAATCCATACGGCTGATCTGGTCGATGAACTCGTCGATTTCACCTTGCGCGCCAAGCCGCTGCTCGACTGGGGCAGGGCGATCGAGGGCAAGGGTTCGCTTGACTAGTCTCCGGCTCCGGCAACCCGACGATCATTTCCGCTGATCGTTTGGCTCAAGCGAATTCGTGTGACAAGGCAGGCAGCGCTTCCTACATCAGGCCCTGATCAAGGAGAGGCCATGTCGGCGCAAGCAATTTCCGAGAGCGGCGATAGAAGCGATTTCTGGCAGGGCGTGCGGCTGTCGATGCCTGTCGTGGTGGCGTCGGCGCCGTTTGCGGTGCTGTTCGGTGCGCTCGCCGTCGACAATGGTTTCTCGGTCCTGGAAGCCTTCCTGATGAGCGCGCTGGTCTATGGCGGCGCCAGCCAGATGGTCGGCATCCAGCTGTTCGGCCAGCATGTGGCGCCGTGGCTGATCGTGCTGTCGATCTTCGCCGTCAATTTCCGCCACGTGCTCTATTCCGCAGGCATCGGCCGGCGCATCGCGCACTGGCCTGTCATCCAGCAGGCACTTGGTTATTTCATCCTCACCGATCCGCAATTCGCGGTAGCCGAAGCGCGGGCGCAATCGGGCCGGACGGTCGGCTTTGCCTGGTATCTGGGACTTGGCCTGCCGGTCTATCTGTTCTGGATCGTCGAAAGCGCGCTTGGCGCGATGTTCGGCAAGCTGATCCCCGACACGCATGCGCTCGGCATCGATTTCCTGCTGCCGATCTATTTCCTCGGTCTCGTGCTGGGCTTCCGCAAGCGGCCGCTGTGGCTGCCGGTGGTCATCGCCAGCGCCGCCGCCTCGATCATCGCCTATAAGACCGTGGGCTCGCCCTGGCATGTCTCGATCGGCGCTGTTGCCGGTGTGCTGCTGGCGGTCATCCTGCCTCCCCATCACAGCGGCGTAAAGGCGCGGCCATGAGCACGACCTTCTGGATCATCATCGCCGGCGCAATCGCGACCTATCTGACGCGCATCGGCGGGCATCTGGTCATCTCCCGCTTCGAAACCATCCATCCGCGCGTTGAGGCCGGTCTCAACGCCGTGCCGGCGGCGGTGCTGACGACGCTGGTGGCGCCGGAACTGTTGAATGCCGGGCCGGCGGAATGGGCGGCTCTGGTGGTTACGGCTGTGGTTTCGCTGCGCGGCGGACTGATGTCGATGTTTCTGGCGGGGGCTGCGGTTCTGATTTTGGCGCGGCAGTTCGTCGGATAAGGCTCTGCCGCAGCAATTACCTCGAACGGAGGCGCTGCCCCTCATTGCCCTGCCGGGCATTTCTCCCCGTGAACGGGGAGAAAGAAAGCTCACCTCAAATCTTCGCGTCGTGCGGCAATGGCGCGGTGGCTTTTTCCAGCCAGGCAAGCGTTTCGCCGTCGAGCATCGGGCCGATCTCGGCCAGCACGCGCGTATGGTACGAGTCCAGCCAGTGCAACTCGTCGCGCGTCAGGAGGTCCGACTGCACCAGCCTGGTATCGATCGGCGCCAGCGTCAGCGTCTCGAAGCCGTGCATGGCGATGTCGCCGCCCTCGATCTCTTGCGCCGGGGTCACCAGGATCAGGTTCTCGATGCGGATGCCGTAGGCGCCTTCCTTGTAGTAGCCCGGCTCGTTGGACAGCATCATGCCTTCGAGCAGCTTTTCGGTGCCGGTGCGGGCGATGCGCTGCGGGCCTTCATGCACGGCCAGATACGAGCCGACGCCATGGCCGGTGCCGTGGGCGAAGTCGCAGCCGTGCTTCCACAGCGCCATGCGCGCGACGGCATCGATTTCCGAACCGCGCGTGCCGGCGGGAAAGCGCAGCGTGGAAATGCCGATCATGCCTTTCAGCACCAGCGTGAAGCGTTCGCGCATCTCCTGCGTCGGCTGGCCGATCGGCACGGTGCGCGTGATGTCGGTGGTGCCGTCCTGATACTGCGCACCGGAGTCGAGCAGGAACAACTCGCCGGCCTGCAGCTTGCGGCTGGTGGCGCGCGACACGCGGTAATGCATGATGGCACCGTTCGGACCGGCGCCCGAAATGGTGTCGAAGGAGACATCGCGCAGCGGCATCTGCGTTTCCTCGCCGGTCTGCCGCCGCGTCTCCTCCAGCCGGGTGACCACCGATATCTCATCGAGCGATCCGGGTTTTTGCCGCTCCAGCCAGCACAGAAGCTTCGCCACGGCCGCACCGTCACGCCGATGCGCGGCGCGCGAGCCGTTGATCTCGGCCTGGTTCTTGGTGGCGCGCGGGATGCGGGCGGGGTCGGCTGCCGCAATCACCGTGCCGCCATTGGCCTCGACCAGCATGCGCAGCCGGTCGGCCGCCAGCACCGGGTCGAGCGCGATTTTCGCGCCACTCTTGGCAAGGGCGACGATCGCGGCTTGGAATTCGCCGGGCCCATGCGGCTCGGCGAGTTGGGTGAGATAGGCCGCGACCTGGCGCGAGAATTTGCGCTTATCCATGAAAAGCTGGTGCGACCCATCGGCGGCAAGAATGGCGAAGCCGAGCGCCAGCGGCGTGTGCGGCACGTCGCCGCCGCGGATGTTGAAGGCCCAGGCGATGGAGGAGGGGTCGGTCAGCACCGCATGGCTGGCGCCGTCCTTTGCGATCGCCGCCGCCAACCGCGCGAGCTTGTCCTTGGCGAGCTCGCCGGCAAAGCCGATCGGGTGAAGTTCGACCGGGGCCACCGGCGCGTCGGGCTGATCCTTCCAGATGATGTCGATCGGGTTCTTGTCGAGCGGCACCAGCACGGCGCCTGATTTGTCGGCCGAGGCCTGCAGCGCCTTGACCTCGCTGATCGTGTGCAGCCATGGATCGAAGCCGAGCCGTGCGCCCTTGCCAAGATTGTCTTTCAGCCAGACAGCCGGCGGATTGTCGACCAGGCTTTCGATCGAAAAGACGTCCAGGTCGACCTCGCTGCGCACCTGCAGCGTGTAGCGCCCGTCGACAAAGACGAAGGCGCGGTCGCGCAGGACGATGGCGGCGCCGGCCGAGCCGCTGAAGCCGGTCAGCCATTTCAGCCGCGCCGAGCGGTCGGCGACATACTCGCCCTGATGCTCGTCGGCACGCGGCACGATGAAGCCGTCCAGCCCGTTGGCTTCAAGCCATTGGCGCAGGAGCGCCACGCGCGGTTTGCCGACGGCCGGGTCGCCGGCGGAATCGAAGGTCTGGAACATTGTGGGCATCCTGATATCGGCGGGACCGTAGCCTATGGACCGGGAAATCGGAATCGATTTCCGGCTGCGCGCAACCTGCTACAGCATCGCTGGACTGACAACCGGGGGAACTTGGTCCAAGCTCGGTCGGTCCCGGGCTCAATGCTTGAGGTGGATCGTCACCCAGCCCTCGCGGTGCAAGGTTCTGACGTGGCGAAAATTCTGGCCGACATAGGCCGAGATGACCGCGTCGCGCTGGCGGTCGAGGATGCCTGACAGCACGATCGAGCCGCCAAGTGCGATGTGGCCAGCCATTTGCGGCGCCAGCCGCATCAGCGGCCGTGCCAATATGTTGGCGACGATGAGATCGAAGGGCGCGCGCTTGCCGAAGACCGGGTGGTGAAAGCCCGGCGCGGTCACCGTTTCCACCAGTGCCTTGACGTGGTTGAGCCGTGCATTGGCGGCAGCCACCCGCACCGCCACCGGATCGATGTCGGTGGCCAGCACAGGAATATGCGCCAGCTTGGCGACGGCAATCGCCAGCACCGCACTGCCGGTGCCGAGATCGAGCGCATTGCGCGGGTGTTCGCGCCGGACCACTCTTTCCAGCATCTCCAGGCAGCCGGCGGTGGTGCCGTGATGGCCGGTGCCGAAGGCAAGGCCAGCCTCGATCTCGATGGCGATCTCGCCGCTGTGGCGCTTGCGGCGGTCATGCGCGCCGTGGACGAAGAAACGTCCGGCACGCACCGGCTTCAGCTCTTCCAGCGAATGCGCCACCCAGTCGATGTCGGGCAGGGCCTCGCGCTCGATCGGCTTCGACAGGGAAAGGCCGGCAAGGATGTCGTTCAAGCGGGTCTCGACCGCATCGACGTCGCCATCGGCATAGAGCGACACTTCGTGGATGTCCTTGTCCTCGTCGACCTCCAGGACGGCGATCGGCAGCCCTTCTTCCTCGAAGGCTGCGTCAAGCGCCGCGAAAATGCTGACGGACTCGGTCTTTCCGGTGGTGAAGTAAAGGCGCGTCTGGGTCATGAAATCTGTTTCTTTTTGAGCATGATCTTGCCCGAAAACCGGTGCCCACTTTTCGGGATCAAGCTCTAGCCTTTCGCCGCCAGCCGCTTCAGCTTGGCGATGGCCGTATCGGCGCTTTCGCCGTAGGCGATGGTGCCGGCAAAGTCGCCATTGGCGTTGAGCAGCAGCACCGAGGCGGTGTGGTCCATCGTGTAGTCGCCGTCGCCGGTGTCGACCTTCTTCCAGTAGATGCCGAACGACTTGGCCATGGCATGGACCTTGTCGGGAGCGCCGGTGATGCCGACGATGCGGTCGGAGAAATTGCTGACATAGGCGTTCATCACTTCCGGCGTGTCGCGCTCGGGATCGACCGATACGAAATAGGCGTGCAGGTTCTTGCCGTCGTCGCCGAGCGTCTTCAGCCAGCCGGCCAGTTCGAACAGCGTGGT
>NZ_RZTF01000415.1:0-5466 GCF_004023175.1 Mesorhizobium sp. M7A.F.Ca.MR.362.00.0.0 | reverse complement strand
CAGCATGCCGCGGTGAATACGTTCCCGGGCCTTGTACACACCGCCCGTCACACCATGGGAGTTGGTTTTACCCGAAGGCGCTGTGCTAACCGCAAGGAGGCAGGCGACCACGGTAGGGTCAGCGACTGGGGTGAAGTCGTAACAAGGTAGCCGTAGGGGAACCTGCGGCTGGATCACCTCCTTTCTAAGGAAGAACCTTAATGGAAACGCTCATCTGATGAGCCTCTGCCTTTTGGTTCTCTTGGAACAAGACGGCAAAGAGTCACTTTGACCGTCGCGCATACCTTAAGCGGGTCTGCCGCCTTCGTTTCTCTTTCTTCAGCGAATGACTTTGATTTGCGCTCGCGCGCCGTGTCGCACCCTTCGGGTGCTGGCGCTCCGCGAGGGCGCGGCACGAGCCGCGACGGCCTGTCGGCCTTGCGAGGCTCTGCCTCGATGCCGGCTACCATCTGCGCTTGGGGCTTAGGGCTTGTAGCTCAGTTGGTTAGAGCGCGCGCTTGATAAGCGTGAGGTCGGAGGTTCAAGTCCTCCCAGGCCCACCATCTCTGATGGAAGCTAGGTAGCTTCCTGTCTCCTCTACAAAGGTATCAGGGGCCGTAGCTCAGCTGGGAGAGCGCCTGCTTTGCAAGCAGGATGTCGTCGGTTCGATCCCGTCCGGCTCCACCATTACCTTTGGTGTCGAGTAGAGATGAGGCGTCAGAAAAAGTCATTCGTAAAAAGGTTTTGTGGTGAGCATCTAGCTTGCCGCTTGTTCTGTTTGACATTGTAAAGAGAAGATTTGTTCGAACTTCATGAGCTTGAAAAGGTTTGTGATTTGTCGCGGGAGACGCTCAATCTCCCGCATATGATGGGCTTGCCTAACCGCACCCTCGAACCGATCTCGAGAAGCTGGTCTTTTTGTGCCAATGACATCGAATTGGGTCCCGCACAGGATCCGGTACAGGCGACAATCTCTTCGGGATTGCGCGGACGCTAACCTCGCAAGGGGAAGGCTGAAGCGACAGTCCCTTCGGGATTGCGCGGGTGGGCATTGGCAATGAGAACGATCAAGTGTCTTAAGGGCAATTGGTGGATGCCTTGGCATGCACAGGCGATGAAGGACGTGATACGCTGCGATAAGCTACGGGGAGGTGCGAATACCCTTTGATCCGTAGATTTCCGAATGGGGAAACCCACCTAAGGTACTTGGAAAATCAGAGCAGCCGGAAGGTCGCAAGGCCGACTTGCTGCTGTGGTTTCCAAGTATCGATAATAGGTAACTTACCCTGAATACATAGGGGTAAAGTGGCGAACGCGGGGAACTGAAACATCTAAGTACCCGTAGGAAAGGACATCAACCGAGACTCCGGAAGTAGTGGCGAGCGAACCCGGACCAGGCCAGTGGCGATTGAGAGACAAGCGGAACCTTCTGGAAAGTAGGGCCATAGTGGGTGACAGCCCCGTACGCGTAATGCAATCAATCGTCCTCGAGTAAGGCGGGACACGTGAAATCCTGTCTGAAATTGGGGGGACCACCCTCCAAGCCTAAGTACTCGTGCATGACCGATAGCGAACTAGTACCGTGAGGGAAAGGTGAAAAGCACCCCGACAAGGGGAGTGAAAGAGTACCTGAAACCGATTGCCTACAAACAGTGGAAGCCCAAGGTTCGTCCTGGGTGACCACGTACCTTTTGTATAATGGGTCAGCGACTTAGTGTGACGAGCAAGCTTAAACCGCTAGGTGTAGGCGCAGCGAAAGCGAGTCTGAATAGGGCGTTCAGTTCGTCGCATTAGACCCGAAACCGAGTGATCTAGCCATGAGCAGGTTGAAGGTAAGGTAACACTTACTGGAGGACCGAACCCATAACTGTTGCAATAGTTCGGGATGACTTGTGGCTAGGGGTGAAAGGCCAATCAAACTCGGAAATAGCTGGTTCTCCGCGAAATCTATTTAGGTAGAGCGTCGACCGAATACCCCAGGGGGTAGAGCACTGGATGGGCTAGGGGTCCTCACCGGATTACCAAACCTAACCAAACTCCGAATACCTGGGAGTACTAGTCGGCAGACACACGGCGGGTGCTAACGTCCGTCGTGAAAAGGGAAACAACCCTGACCTACAGCTAAGGTCCCCAAGTTATGGCTAAGTGGGAAAGGATGTGAGGATCCCAAAACAACCAGGATGTTGGCTTAGAAGCAGCCATCATTTAAAGAAAGCGTAACAGCTCACTGGTCTAAATAAGGGTCTTTGCGCCGAAAATGTAACGGGGCTAAAGCCATACACCGAAGCTTAGGGTTTGGTCCGCAAGGGCCAAGCGGTAGCGGAGCGTTCTGTAAGCTGATGAAGCCATACCCGTGAGGGGTGGTGGAGGTATCAGAAGTGCGAATGCTGACATGAGTAACGTAAGGGGAGTGAGAGACTCCCCCGCCGAAAGACCAAGGGTTCCTGCTTAAAGCTAATCTGAGCAGGGTTAGCCGGCCCCTAAGACGAGGCGGAAACGCGTAGTCGATGGGAACCACGTTAATATTCGTGGGCTTGGAGGTAGTGACGGATCATTGAGGTAGTCCAATCTTATCGGATTGAACGGGCTGCTGCGTGGTTCCAGGAAATAGCTCCTCCTTATAAACCGTACCCGAAACCGACACTGGTGGTCTGGTAGAGTATACCAAGGCGCTTGAGAGAACTATGCTGAAGGAACTCGGCAAATTGCACGCGTAACTTCGGAAGAAGCGTGACCCTTTTCTACGCAAGTAGAGGAGGGTGGCACAGACCAGGGGGTAGCGACTGTTTATCAAAAACACAGGGCTCTGCGAAGTCGCAAGACGACGTATAGGGTCTGACGCCTGCCCGGTGCTGGAAGGTTAAGAGGAGGGGTGCAAGCTCTGAATCGAAGCCCCAGTAAACGGCGGCCGTAACTATAACGGTCCTAAGGTAGCGAAATTCCTTGTCGGGTAAGTTCCGACCTGCACGAATGGCGTAACGACTTCCCCGCTGTCTCCAGCATAGACTCAGTGAAATTGAATTCCCCGTGAAGATGCGGGGTTCCTGCGGTTAGACGGAAAGACCCCGTGCACCTTTACTATAGCTTTACATTGGCATTCGTAGTGGCATGTGTAGGATAGGTGGTAGGCTTTGAAACCTGGGCGCCAGCTCAGGTGGAGCCACCCTTGAAATACCACCCTTATTACTATGGATGTCTAACCGCGGCCCGTTATCCGGGTCCGGGACAATGTATGGTGGGTAGTTTGACTGGGGCGGTCGCCTCCTAAAGAGTAACGGAGGCGCGCGATGGTGGGCTCAGAACGGTCGGAAATCGTTCGCTGAGTGCAATGGCATAAGCCTGCCTGACTGCGAGACTGACAAGTCGAGCAGAGACGAAAGTCGGTCATAGTGATCCGGTGGTCCCGCGTGGAAGGGCCATCGCTCAACGGATAAAAGGTACGCCGGGGATAACAGGCTGATGACCCCCAAGAGTCCATATCGACGGGGTTGTTTGGCACCTCGATGTCGACTCATCGCATCCTGGGGCTGGAGCAGGTCCCAAGGGTATGGCTGTTCGCCATTTAAAGCGGTACGTGAGTTGGGTTCAGAACGTCGTGAGACAGTTCGGTCCCTATCTGCCGTGGGTGTAGGAATATTGAAAGGATCTGTCCCTAGTACGAGAGGACCGGGATGGACGGATCTCTGGTGGACCTGTTGTGGCGCCAGCCGCATAGCAGGGTAGCTATATCCGGACGGGATAACCGCTGAAGGCATCTAAGCGGGAAACCCACCTTAAAACGAGTATTCCCTGAGAACCGTGGAAGACGACCACGTTGATAGGCCGGGTGTGGAAGAGCGGCAACGCTTGAAGCTTACCGGTACTAATAGTTCGATCGGCTTGATCGTTCTCATTCCTTATGCTCATCGCTCCAAATCGGAGGATGACAGGCACAAAAAAGACCAGCGAATAGCCCCGAGAGGCACCCGACAGCTCCGCTGCCGATGCCTCTTTGTGCTCCTTCGCTCAAAAGCTTCTCGAACAACGTGCGTTTTGCCGACCTGGTGGTTATGGCGGAGCGGCTGCACCCGATCCCATTCCGAACTCGGCCGTGAAACGCTCCAGCGCTGATGGTACTTCGTCTCAAGACGCGGGAGAGTAGGTCGCTGCCAGGTCTGCTAAACGCACGTTGAACTCACATCCAATCGGATGGAGTGATATCTTCTCTTTATGAAATGGCCCGCCAAGGGATCACGGGCCGCGTAAGCGGCCCTTTCATTTGGTCAGCCATATACCTATCTGTAGGCCTCGGCTTACACAAAAAAGCAAGCAAACGCTTGCTTAGGAACGCAAGCAAGCGCTTGCTTAGATTAGCAAGCAAACGCTTGCTAAGATTAGCAAGCAAACGCTTGCTAAGATTAGCAAGCAAACGCTTGCTAAGAGGTGACGCGGGGTGGAGCAGCCCGGTAGCTCGTCAGGCTCATAACCTGAAGGTCACAGGTTCAAATCCTGTCCCCGCAACCAAACTTCACTAAACAAACAGCCCGCCTCGTGCGGGCTCTTTTGTTTTTTGCCCTGGTGCCGGCGTTTAACCCGTCATCAGGCGCCCCCAAGCAGGCCAAGCCCAAGCCGCCAGACAGAAAACTCAAATCCTCTCCCCAATCAAACTTCGGTAAGCAAACGGCCCGCCTGGAACAATGCCCGCCGGCCGTTCGCATTCGGGGGACAGTCGAAGGTTCTCGGAATACTCCGGGTGGTCAAGGCTGCTGTAAGCCGACGAAGCAGCAGACTTCTTGGCCAAGCGACATGGAGAGCGTCACGCCGCGCCCGGAGCAGATGCTTATCAAACAAGATCTGGGCTTCACGTGATAAGACGCGGCCGGCGGGAGGGCACCGCGCGAACTCCTGGGTGCAGATACTCCAACCACACTCCCCGGTTCGCGGCCAAAAAGGCCGGAAAGGCCTTGCCTGGCCCGTACGGCACCTTGGCGGCCTGCGACCAGCTTCGTCGACCGGAGCGTAGACTCCCCGGAAGTAGGTTGTGAAATATATTTCAGCATGTGAATTATATTGACAATGTGCGCCGAGGCTGTAATGTCCCGATCGTCGGCTTTCGGAGGAAGGTTGGCATCATCAAATCCATACGGCAGCGCTCGCTGAGCGCCTGCGACGGTCATTGAGGATGGCTTCGGCCAAGGGAGGAAACTTGCGCAAATTTCTGAGCACGCTCGCAATCGCGGCGGCTGCATCGACCTGCATTGGGTCGATGCAGGTACGCGCCGAAACCCCAAACCCGTTCAAATGCGAGCCGGGTGAAAAATATGTCATGAACGTCATGGTCTCGGGCGTCGAATACTGGTTCCCGGTCTATGAAATGTTCAAGCGGGCCGGCCAGCAGTTCGGCTGCGAGACCGCCTATACGGGTACGCCGGAATACGACGTCAACAAGCAGATCGCGACCTTCGACCAAGCGCTGGCGCAGAAGCCGGCCGGCATATTGGTGCATCC
>NZ_RZTF01000414.1:0-5484 GCF_004023175.1 Mesorhizobium sp. M7A.F.Ca.MR.362.00.0.0 | reverse complement strand
AGGCTGAATCCTGGATCACGCCCGAGAAACCTTCCGACAGGCCGAGCGCCTGGCGCATCCAGTCGACGGTGCGCGTTTCGAGTTCGGTCGCTGCCGGTGACGTCTGCCACAGCATGCATTGCGCGGCCATCGCCGAAACCAGATATTCCGCCACCACCGAGACCGGCGCCGCATTGGCCGGGAAATAGGCAAAGAAGCGTGGATGCTGCCAATGCGTCATTCCCGGCAGGATCTTCTCTTCGAAGTCGGCGAAGATCCGGTCCATCGGCTCGGCGTCTTCGGGCGGAGAAGCCTCAATGCTTCGAAAAATGTCGCCCGGTTCGACCAGCGGCCGCACCGGCCGCTCGCGTAGCGTATTGCGGTAGTCGGCGCCCCAGTCGGCGGCGCGGCGCGACCATTGCCGGAAATCATCGTTGTTCATCCTGTCCTCCCGACATGATCCACCGCCACCATCCATCGCGGCTGGTCTCTTTATTAATTAACGCGTGAAATAGATGCAACCGACAACGGATGCCGCACGCCTCAGCCCGGGAAATCCGGCAGGCTGGCAAAGGCCGTCTTCAGCGCATTCGACCAGCCGTCGGAGATCGTGCGGTAATACTGGTCGTCCTGGCCGATCCGCTTCTTCAATCCGACCTTGAAGGCGTCCTTCTCCAGGAACAGCAGGTCGAGCGGCAAGCCGACGGACAGGTTCGACTTCAACGTCGAATCGAACGACACCAAAAGCAGCTTCACCGTCTCGGCGAGGCTCATCGTCTTTTCGTAGGCGCGGATGATGATCGGCTTGCCGTATTTGGTCTCGCCGATCTGGAAAAACGGCGTGTCATCGGTCGATTCGATGAAATTGCCTTCGGGATAGATCATGAACAGGCGCGGCTCGCTGCCCTTGATCTGGCCGCCGAGGATGAAGGACGCATTGAAATAGGAATCCGCCTTCTCGCCGGCGGGTGACGAATTGGCGATGACCTCCTTGACCGTGTCCCCAACAATGCGGACCGTTTGGTACATCGACGGCGTTTCGAGCAGCGTGGAATGTCTTTCGGAGATCGCCTTGGTGCGCTCGTCAAGCAGGCTGACCACGGCCTGCGTCGTCGCCAGATTGCCCGCCGACATCAAAACGATGACGCGCTCGCCCGGCTCTTCCCAGACATGCATCTTGCGAAAGGTAGAGATGGAATCCATGCCTGCATTGGTGCGCGTGTCCGACATGAACACGAGCCCGCGATCGATCTTCAGGCCAACGCAATAGGTCATGGAATCTCTTCTAGAGCAATTCCAGGAAAAGTGTGAAGCGGTTTTCCGTCCGGAATTGCGTTAAAACAAGGGGATAGAGCGGTTCGGCGTTTCCTTGAAACGATGAATCGCTCGGCAGCAATCTTGCGAGGATTACTGCTCCACCGTGACGGTGACCGCAAGCTGTTCTTCCGCCTGTCCCAGCCGAATTCCCGACACCGGCGTGGCGTCGCGGTAATCGCGGCCCGTTGCCACCTTTACATAACGCTCGTCGGGTGAAATGCCATTGGCGGCATCGAAGGCAACCCAGCCGAGACCCGAAACATGCGCCTCGGCCCAGGCATGGCTGGCCGCCTGCTCGACCGTGGCTTCCAGCATCAGATAGCCGCTGACATAGCGGGCCGGAAAGCCCATGGCACGCGCCGCGGCGGCAAAGATATGGGTATGATCCTGGCAGACCCCAGTTTTCAGCGCCAAGGCTTCCTCCGCCGGCGTCGTCGCACTGGTGGTGCCGGGCGTGTAGACAACGCGCTCGCCGATGACAGCCATCAGCCGGTGCAGCCTTTCGATGTCGCTGCCCTTGCCGACCGATGCGGCGAGTTCGCGGATACCGCTGCCGATCACCGTCAATGGCGTCTCATGGCTGTACAGCCAGAGCGGCGTAAAGCCCTGGTGCGGCCCCGAGACACCCGCGGTGTCGCGTGTCACCACTTCGCCTGATGCTTCCACCGTGATGAAGTCGCGCTCGCCCTCGACGCTTAGCAGCCTTGTGTCATTGCCGAAATGGTCGACAAAGCGAACTTCTTCGCGCGCGCCTTCGATGGTCAAGGCCCAGGACAGAACGGTCTGCGTCGACCCGCTGACCGGAAGCAGCCGCAGCCGCTGCAACAGATAGTGCACCGGCGCGTCGTAGCGGTATTCGGTCCGATGGGTGATCTTCAGCCGCATGCTTCTATTCCGTTTGTGAGCACGATCTCCGGACAAACGGTTTCATTTGTCTGAGAAAACCGGCTCCCACCTTTCGGGACCATGCTCAATTGAACCGGTAATTTTTTGCGATCTCTTCGCCCAGCTTGGTGTTGTCGCGAATGAAATTCGCCAGGAACTCATGCAGCCCGGCGTCGAATATGCCCTTGATCGACCCGGCTCTCAGCATTGTCTGCGTCTTCTCGGCCGTTGCGTGGCAGGCATGGCGTTCGCCGTAATCGTCGCCAAGGAATTTCAGGTGCTCCGACAGGAAGCGATAGCAGAACATCAGCGAACGCGGCATGCGGACATTGAGGATCAGATAGTCGGCAATGTTGGTCGGCTTGTAATCGGCGTCGTAGACCCAACGGTAGGAGCGATGCGCCGAGACCGAACGCAGGATCGATTCCCACTGATAATTGTCGAGCGTCGAGCCGACCCAGGAGATCGACGGCAGCAGCACATAATATTTCACGTCGAGGATGCGCGCCGTGTTGTCCGCGCGCTCGACATAGGTGCCGAGCTGCGAGAAGTCGAAGATTTCGTTGCGCAGCATGGTGCCGTAGAACGAGCCGCGGATCAGCGCCGTCTCGCGCTTGATGGCGTCGAGTACGCTGGGCAGGTCGCGCTCGTCGATCGGCTTGGCCAGCATCCGCTTCAGCGACATCCAGGCTTCGTTGATGCTTTCCCAGGTTTCGCGCGTCAGCGCGGTACGCACCATGCGGGCATTGTTGCGGGCCGTCTCGATCGACGCCATCGTGCTCGACGGGTTCGACGTGTCGCGCAACAGGAAGTCGGCGACGTTGGCCGCGGTATAGTCAGAATATTTCTGGCTGAAGGTGACGTCGGAACCGGCGCTGAGCAGCACCGAATTCCACTCTTCCGAGGCACTCTGGGTACGAGTCA
Organism: Mesorhizobium sp. M7A.F.Ca.MR.362.00.0.0; assembly: GCF_004023175.1. Taxonomy (NCBI): domain Bacteria; kingdom Pseudomonadati; phylum Pseudomonadota; class Alphaproteobacteria; order Hyphomicrobiales; family Phyllobacteriaceae; genus Mesorhizobium; species Mesorhizobium sp. M7A.F.Ca.MR.362.00.0.0. The sequence goes on along the minus strand of NZ_RZTF01000414.1, from coordinate 2,379 downwards.
GCGCCATGCGCAAACCGGCATCGACCAAGCGCGCCATGTTCTCCGCCCGCTCGATATAGCGATTCATCCAGTAAAGCCCGTTGGCGGTGCGGCCGAGAAGCATATCAACGTGCCCCGATTTTGAGCGAGTAGCGAGTAGCGAGTAGCGAATAGGGAATGCGTCTCATGATTGCTGCGTCCCCCTGCTCGTCTCAATCATCCAGCACCCAAGTATCTTTCGTCCCGCCGCCTTGCGAGGAATTCACGACCAGCGAGCCTTCCTTCAGCGCGACACGCGTGAGGCCGCCCGGCACGATCTGGATGCGGTCGGAGACCAGCACATAAGGCCTGAGATCGACATGGCGCGGCGCCAGCCCCTTTTCCGTCAGGATCGGGCATGTCGACAGCGCCAGCGTCGGCTGGGCGATGTAATTCGAAGGTTTTGCCTGGAGTTTCTTGGCAAAGGTCTCGCATTCCTTCTTGGTCGCAGCCGGCCCGACCAGCATGCCGTAGCCGCCGGAACCATGGACTTCCTTGATCACCAGCTCGTCGATGTGCTCGAGCACGTATTTCAGGCTGTCGGGCTCCGAGCAGCGCCAGGTTGGGATGTTGCCCAGGATCGCCTTGCGGCCGGTGTAGAATTCGATGATCTCGGGCATGTAGGAATAGATCGCCTTGTCGTCGGCGATGCCGGTGCCCGGCGCATTGGCGATGGTGATGTTGCCGGCCCGATAGACATCCATGATACCGGGTATGCCAAGCGCCGAATCCGGTCGGAAGGTCAGCGGATCGAGGAAGGAATCGTCCACGCGTCGGTAGAGCACATCGATCTGCTTGTAGCCTTCGGTCGTGCGCATCGCGACATGGCCGTCGACGACGCGCAGATCCTGGCCTTCGACCAGCTGCACGCCCATCTGGTCGGCGAGGAAGGCGTGTTCGAAATAGGCGGAGTTGAAGCTGCCGGGCGTCAGCACCGCAATGGTCGGCGCGCCCTTGGTGCTTTGCGGCCGCACCGCCGCCAGCGACTGGCGCAGAAGCTGCGGGTAGTTTTCCACCGGCCGTACCTTGATCTTCTGGAACAGCTCGGGGAACAGCTGCATCATCGTCTCGCGGTTCTCCAGCATGTAGGAGACGCCCGACGGTGTGCGCGCATTATCCTCCAGCACGTAGAATTCGTCCTCCGAGATGCGGACGATGTCGACGCCGATGATGTGGGTGTAGACGCCGGCCGGCGGCCTGACCCCGATCATCTCCGGCAGGAAGGCCTCGTTCCTGGCGATCAATTCCCTGGGGACGCGCCCTGCGCGCAGGATTTCCTGGCGGTGGTAGATGTCGTCGAGGAAGGCGTTTAGCGCCTGCACGCGCTGCTCGATGCCCTGCGTGAGGCGCCGCCATTCATTGCCTGAAATGATGCGTGGAACGATATCGAACGGGATCAGCCGCTCGGAAGCTTCCTGCTCGCCATAGACGGCGAAGGTGATGCCGGTCTTGCGGAAGACGCGTTCGGCGTCCTGCATCTTCTCGGTCAGCCTGGCCGGATCCTGCTCCTTCAGCCAGCGATCATAAGCCGAATACGGTCTTCTCAATCCGGAGACTTCCGGAAGCATTTCATCGAACGCTGCCAATCGCATACTCCCCTGTGACGCCATTTCACTGACGTCGCCGGAGAAAATCAAGCGCAATCGGTGATTTGGGAGATACGGGCGATCAGTATGTTGCGCCTGCCTAAAATTGAGGCAGGTGAAATATGACCTTGATCAGCCTTTGCCTCGTGCCCGGGCAAATGCGTTTCCAGGCTAGAAAGCGCGAAACGTGACGACGGTGAACGTGTCCTTGATGCCGGGGAGAATCTGCACCTTCTCATTGACGAAATGGCCGACGTCTTCCTCGTCGTCGACGTAGAATTTGGCGAGCAGATCGTAATTGCCGGCGGTGGAGTAGATTTCCGAGGCGATCTCGGCATCGGCAAGCGCGCTGGCAACCTCATAGGATTTGCCGAGCTCGCATTTGATCTGCACGAAAAACGCCTTCATGGCTTCGTCCCGCTAAACGTCCAAGTCCAGCGGCCCTTCTGGCAGACTGGAGGCGGGCTTTCAAGCGCTGGAATGAATGCTCAGCCGGCTCGGGCCTAGGCTACCGCCTGCTGCAACTCCGCCACTGGCGTGGAACTTGTCACCGATCGCCAGTGAATATTCGCAATCGCTGAAACCGCGATGCGCTGCCAAGCGTATGTTATGATGTGTCTTCGGACAGCAGCATTTCGAGGGAAGATATTTCGCGGGATAACGGAGACAGGCCATGCGCCGCGCCTTTTTCGCAATCGCAGTCGTTCCATTCCTCTTCGCGTCGTCGGTATTGGCCGGCGATGCCGAGATCAAGGCGGGCCAGTCCGTCATCGAC